>URCK01000011.1 GCA_900546295.1 uncultured Eubacteriales bacterium
GCAAGGCAAACCAGATCCGCCCCATGGAGGAATGGATCGTGGCGGTGGGCAAGCACCCCGGCATCATCGCGGGCAGCGATTGGGTACGGGTGCAGGCCATGCTGGATGTCAACAAATCCAAGAGCTACCGCAGACCGCGCAGCAACGTGGCGCTGCTGTCCGGGCTGCTGCGCTGCGGCGAATGCGGCGACTATATGCGCCCGAAGCTGACCAACCGCCGCACGGCGGACGGTGAGCTGATCTACACCTATATGTGCTCCACCAAGGAGCGCAGCCACGGCACGGTCTGCTCTATGAAGAACTGCAACGGCAACACGCTGGACGCCAAGATCATCGAGGAGATCCGCAAGCTGTCCGCCGATAAAGAAACTCTTGCCAAGCTGCTGGCGCAGACCAAGAAGGTTATCAGCGGCAGCAAGGAGGGCTACGACGCGGAGCTGGCGCTGTTGAAAGAAAAGCACACCGAGACGGAAGAGCGCATCAGGCGGCTGGTGGAATCCCTGTCCGTTGCCAGCGACACCTCCGCCAAGTACGTCATGGAGCAGATCGACGCGCTCCATCAGGAGAGCGAGACCCAGCAGCTGCGCCTTGCCGAGCTGGAAGCCCTGACTGAACAGAGCCGGATGCTCCATCAGGAGTTCGCCTTCCATCAGGAAATGATCGAATCCTTTGCCAGTGCAGTGGATTCTGCCACGCTGGAGGAAAAACGCCGCCTGCTGCGCACCATCGTCAAAAAGGTGGTCTGGGACGGCAAAAATGCCTATGTGTACCTCTTTGCGGAGGGCGGATCTCAGCGTCTGCTCTGACTGAGCTTTCGAAGGCTTTCTGCCAGAAGCTCCTGTGATGCTGCGCCGGTGCAGGAACAGCCTGAGGAGCGGTTATTCATTTTATTAGGCTGTATGGAAAGAAATGAAAATCGAATGGAATGATTATGCGCGGCATACATTCCTGAATTTCATCGGTGCTTTTTTCTAGATTCATCGGTTCTCTTTTTTCTGCGCATTTCCGTATTCGCTAAAACAAAAAAGACGTCCCATTGATTTTTCGGCTGAACTGTATAAGTTTCATCGAAATATCCCCTTGACACAGCGTCCGCCGCTCATTGACAGTCAAAGTTGACGCATGATAATCTTAACACTGCGCGTACCCGCAAAGGAGAAAATCTACATACAGAAAGGAACGCATAAGAATGAAAAAAGCAATCGGCAAACGACTGCTCGCGCTTCTTCTGGTCGTGCTGATGCTGTGTCCGCAGACATACGCATTGGCCGCCACTGACCTGAGCGGTCACTGGTGCCGGGGGGAGATCGAGGCATTCCTTAGTAAGGATCTGGTCCGGGGCTATCCGGACGGCGGATTCCATCCCGACGCAACAGTGACTCGGGCGGAATTCATCCGCATGGTAAACAGTACATTTGGCTTTGTCCGTGAGGGCACGGCGACCTTTACGGATGTGAAGGAGGGTGACTGGTACAGCGCCGATCTGGCGGCTGCTGCAAGAACCGGCTGGTTCAGCGGCATGCCGGACGGCTCGGCCCTGCCGCAGGCGACCATCACCCGCCAGGAGGCGGCCAAGCTGCTGGTGAGCATGCTGGAGGAAAAGCGTCCGGGCAGCTTTGCCATGTTTACCGATGGCCGCCAGGTGGCCGACTGGGCACGTGACTATGTGGAAACTGCCGGCGCGCTCGGCATCATCGAGGGCTTCCCTGACGGGACATACCGTCCCACCCGATACTTGACCCGCGCGGAAACGGTCAAGATGCTCAGCAACATCGCCCAGCAGATCTACTCCGCCGCCGGGATCTATCATACCGACCGCGTGGAGCGGAGCGCCGTCGTCCTCTGCGGAGGGGTCACGCTGCGCGGCGCGGTCATCAAGGGAAACCTCTATGTTTCCGAGAGCTGCGCGGGCAGCCTCGATCTTACGGACTGCACGGTTGAGGGCAGCATCGTCATCCTCGGCGCAGCAGCGCGCGCCGTTACGCTGCGCGGCAGTTCAGTCCGCGAGATCCTGCTGCGTTCCGACGCGGCAAACACCGAGATCACCGTCGGCAGCGGCAGCAAGGTCGATCTCATCACGGCGAATGCTCCGGCGCCCATTGAGGTCGCCGCAGGCGGCTTTGTTCACGAGGTCCGAAGCAACGCCGCGGGCACCAATATCCACGGATCGGGCACGGTGGAACTCATCACGGCCAACGAGCCGACGCTCGTGCGCGGCAGTACGCTGAACGCGGGCAGCAGCGGCAAGATGAACGGCACCTCGGCCGGTACCGGAACCGGCAGCATCCCCGGCGGAGCTCCCGGCGGCGATACGCCCACCCCGCAGCCGCCCGCGCAGCAGAAGTATGCGCTGAGCGCCGGAGCGGATAAGGACAACTATAATATCAACGAAGAAAACCGCGTCTCCGGTCAGGTGACGTGCGACGGCGAGGGCCTCTCCGGTGTTCCGATCAGCATGGTCATCCGCTTCCCGGAGGAGGACGTCCGCGTGGTGCTGGACGAGACGGCAAGCGCCGAGGACGGCAGCTTCTCGTTCAATTTTGTCCTCCCGGCATCCTCTGTGGCCGGCGTTTACGAGATCCGCATCACGGCGGGCAAGCCCGTACGCCAGAGCGTGGTGCTGAGCATCACTGTGGCCGGTCAGGTCACGGTGGACAAGGCTGCGCTTGAGGAAATGATCGAAAAGGCCGAGGGGATGGAGCAGGATAAGTACACCTCTGATTCCTGGGCCGCGTTAAGCGCAGAGCTTGCAAGGGCCAAGAGCGTTTACTCCGGCAGCGAGGCAACGCAGGCGGAGGTCGACGCGCAGACCGAGGCGCTGGCGCAGGCCATCGGCGCGCTGGTGCTCCGCGCGGACAAGAGCGCGCTCAGGGCCGCTATCGACGAGGCGTCGGGCGTGGAGCGCAGCAAGTACACGCAGGAATCCCTCAAGGCGCTTGACAGAGCCCTTGAGGATGCCGAGCGCGTTTATGAAGACGACAACGCCACGAATAAGGAAGTGGCGCAGAGCACGGACAAGCTCCTGCGCGCGATCGAAGCGCTGGAGGAGAAGGGCGCAATGGAGGCATCCCTCAAGCTCAACGGCAGCGACGCACCCGCGAGCTATCGCGCCCTGCTGGGCGAGGCGAAGAGCTTCCCCAACAACGGCGACAGCCTCATCTGGCTCACAGAGGGCGCTGGGACCGGTACGCTCAAGGTCACGCTCCAGTCCTCGGATGAGAGCATTCTCAAGCCGGACGCCGTTGCCGACGGCACGATGAGCGCCGCCATCACCGCCGAGATCTGCAAGCCCGGCACTGTGGAAGTGAGCATTACGAGCATCTGGGGCAACGAGCAGCAGAGCGGCAAGCTGGCCGTCACGGTGGTGAACGAGGCTACTGTTTCCGCGCTGCGCAAGGCGATTGAGGACGGACGCGCCCTTGATGCAAAGGATTTTAAGGAAGAAGGCTTTGCCGCATTCACCGCCGCGCTGGACGATGCGCAGAAGGCGCTGGACAATGTTTCCAGCACGGAAGCGCAGCTCGCTGCCGCCGCCAAGACGCTGGGCGACGCACGCGCGGCGCTCAAGAATATCAACTGGAGCGACATCAAGGTTACGATCACCGAGCAGAACCGCACGGAGGCGCTGACGGAGTACACGGTCTATCAGGGTTATTCTGCCCCGCTTTGCGTTGTCTCCGATACCAGCGCCGACAAGGTGAATAAGATCTCCTTTGCAGGCGAGACGGAGAATGCCTTTGACATTCAGGTTTCCGACTGGGGCGAGAAGAACCGCAAGAACTTCACCCTGTATGCAAACGAACTCGGCACGCACACGCTGACGGTCACCGTCTCCTTCACCGACGGCACCTACACGGAGGCGCGCATTGCGATCACCGCCGTGGAGAAGGTCGACACCACAGCGCTCAGGGCTGCCATCAACAAGGCCAAGACGCTTGTGGAGAGCAACTACAGCGAGGGCTGGGAGGAGTTCCAGACCGCGCTGAACGAGGCGCAGGCGGTCAACAAGCTGCGTGTCACCACGCAGGAGACCGTGGACGATGCAACAAAGAAGCTGAACGACGCCATGGCCGCGCTCGTCGTCAAGAAGGTCGACGTGACCAATCTGGAAGTCGTGTGGTATCAGGGTGCATATTCCTCCACGGATCCCGTGCCCGAGACCGTTCATACCGCCAAGGGTAAGTCTCTGCCCGATACGGGCTTCTACTGGCTCAATGTCAAGGGCCTGGAGAAGGGACAGGTGACCGCTGCCGGTATCGATGTCCGCTCGACGGATGAAAAGGTCGTCATCGTCGATCGCAGCATCGAGGGCGCCGGCAATGAGAATCCTTACATCTACCGCCAGAGAGTGGATCTTAAGGTCGTGGGCGAGGGCACTGCGGAGATCGTCGCGACCGTCACGCTGGTGGACGGTACGGAGCATCAGGCATCCTTCACCGTTATTTCCGCCGCCGTGACCGACAAGAGCGCGCTCAACGCGCTCATCGCCGAGGCGGAGGCACTGAAGGCAGGCGACTACACCGCTGAGAGCTGGAAGGCATTCGAGGCGGCGCTTGAGAGCGCCAAGGCCGTCGCCGCCGACAGCGCTGCCGGTCAGAGCGAAGTGGACGAAGCGAAGGACAAGCTCCAGAGCGCGATGAACGCGCTCGAAAAGGCCGCCGCAGCCGACAAGACCGCGCTCAACGCGCTCATCGCCGAGGCGGAGGCACTTGAGGCGAACGACTACAGCACCTCGAGCTGGAAGGCCATGCAGACGGCGCTTGAGAGCGCCAAAAAGCTTTCCGCCGATGCCTCCGCCACGCAGGAGCGGGTCGACGATGCAGCAAAGACGCTCCGGGAGAAGATCGACGCACTCGCAGGCCGCGCCAGCGTGGATGATATCAAGGCCCGCATTGATATTGCCGGCGCGCTCTCATCCGAGCTTTATACCGCCGAGAGCTGGCAGACGCTCCAGCAGACCGTAACCGATGCACAGCGGGTTGCAGATGCGGAAAGCGGCGATATCAAGACCGTCAACGCGGCATACGATACGCTCACGCGCGCACTCTACAGTCTCGTCTGGGCGGATACGGTCACGTTCAAGGCCTTTACCGGCAAGAATGCGCCCGTGTTCGTTTATGGCGCTGAGTACGGCAGTACCTATTTCGCCGACAAGAATGTAAGGGAGACCTTTGAAGAAAACGGAACCGCTTGGGAATCCGAACTGGACGGCAAGATGCAGCACTCTATCCTCGGCGGCATCACGGTAACGCCCAATGCCGTCAAGGCGGGTTGGTACTATTCGCAGCTGGAAAACGTCTCTGCCGATGAGATGGATGCGGCCCTGCTGGCCCAGTGCGAGATGCTCGTCATGGAGACTACTGACGATGAAGGCAAAACCGTGAACAGCCGCTACCTCGTCTACCTTCCCGTGAACGACGGCATCGACCGCACGGCGCTGCACGCCGCCGTGGAGAGCACCCGCGGCCTTGACGCGTCGGCCTATAACGACGCGCAGTGGGCCGACGTGCAGTCCGCGCTAATTAAGGCCCGCGCAGTCTACGCCGACAAGGCCTCCGCGCAGAAGGAGATCAACGAGGCAGCCAAGGCGCTCAGCGATGCGGTCGCCGCGACCTCCGGCGGCGACACGCCGATCACCGGCGAGATCAAGGACATCGGCCTTACCTATGGAGATGGTGGAGTCAGCATTATGGGCGATCCCGGCGAATACTCTGACGCTTCGTTCCAGGTGGTAGCCGGCGAATATCAAACAGAGCTTGCCGATACATGCGGTTACAATATGAACGACTGGGGCGACAATGGCTATGCCGAAATGTCGGATGAAATGTGGAATTATATCGAGACCCACTGCAAAAAGGACGGCAAATACGTGGTCACCATCAAGCTCTATCGCTATAACAAAGAGACCAAAGAGTTCACCCCTTATATTGTTGATGGCAAGCAGGTCGAATTTCAGGTCTATGTGACGAAGTAAGAACCCTACCAATCTTTGCCGGACGGGGGCAAACCCCTGTCCGGCGGAGGTGGAGCGAAAAGAAAAGGAGCCTTACGCTTATGAAAAGAACGCTCGCGGCGCTTCTGGCAGTGCTGATGACGCTGCTGCTCTGGGTCGAACCGGCCCGGGCTGCGGATCAGCCGCTGGAGGTATCGCTGAAAACACCAATCGAAAAAATCACCACCCGGCACATTCAGGAGCTGGAGCTCAGCGTAAAAAACAGCGAAAACCAGCCGCGCAAGGTGCGTCTGGTGATGGCGCTGGTCGACTACAAGGGCAACGTCTTCAGCCGTGCCGTCTCCGAGCTTACGCTCAAGGAAAAGGGGAGCGACGCTGTCAAGGAGCACCTCAAGATCCTGCCCAAGGCGTATGAGGTCCGCGTGTTCGCGGAGGATACGGCGGGCAAGATCCTCTCCAATACGCTCCGCCTGCCCATCGAGGGCGGCTATTCCGTCAAGGACATCGCCTCCGTGCAGGAAATTCAGTCCACCGTTCCGCAGTGGTCCGTTTTCACCATGCCGGAGATGGTGGAGGCCACCATGTATACCGGCGAGGTGGAGTATGTGGCCGTGCAGTGGGACGGCAAGCCCGACATGGCCAAGCCCGGCATCTACCGCATCCGCGGCAAAGTGGAAAACTCCAAGGTTGAGGCGTGGCTGGTCGTGACCGTTCTCGCCGCCGACCAGATTACGAAGGTCAACGATCTTGCGATCACTGTGGAGCAGGGCGCGCGCTTTACGCTGCCCGTCGCCGTTCCGGCGGAGATGCGCAGCGGCCGCACAGAATTCATCCCCGCCGTCTGGGACAAGGCGGCCAGCACCTCCAAGAGCGGAACCTTCACCTATCAGGGCAGGGCCGCCGGCGGCAAGAAGCTGACGCTCACGCTCACCGTGCAGCCCGTCAACGACAGCGCCGTTTACACCTTCCGGGACGAAGAGGTGGGCGCGATCATTGCCGAAGAATACCTTGACTGCGACGTGAGCAAGGTCACACGCGGCATGCTCAAGACCATCTCCTCGCTCAACCTTTCCTACACCGGCAGCGAGAGCCTCGAGGACCTGCGTTACTGCACGTCTCTCAAATCGCTCACGATGCAGATGACCGACAGCAGCGACCTTTCTCCGCTGGCTGACCTTAGGCTGCAGGAGCTGGACCTCTACGCCTGCGGAAATGTCAAGAGCATTGCGCCCATTGCAAATCTCACCTCGCTGCGCACGCTCAAGCTCAATGCCTCCGGCGTAACGGACTATTCTCCCGCCGCGTCGTACTATGGCAAGCTCACGGATAAGGACTTCTCGCTCAGTGTGCTCTCTGCGGATTCCGAGGGGCACATCGCTCTGACCGTTACGGCGGGCAAGTCCTACCAGATGCCCTTCCAGATCCGCCTCTCCGACGGCAGCTTTGACCGCGTTGACTGGAACATGCGCGAGATCCCCGCGCAGGAGGAAGGCTCGCTGACCGTTGAGGGAACGGCCATGCTGACGGGGAAGAAGATCACCGTCGACTGCACCGTTGCCGAGCGCGAGGACTACGCGATCACATGGCACGACGAGGCTCTGGAAAAGGGCGTGCGCAAGGCCATTGACAAACCCTACGGCACGATCTATTATTCTGATGTGAAGTACCTGCGCGAACTGGATTGCTTCGCACTGGGCATTCGTTCCCTTCAGGACCTTGCGCACATGCGTAACCTCACCTATCTCGGTGTTGCCGCCAACTACCTTGACGACAGCCAGTGGCAGTATGTCAAGCATCTGACAAAACTTGAATACCTTGATGTCGCCATGAATCAGTTTACCTATATCCCTGCGGGAATTTTCGAGGGAATGAGTTCACTTAAGGAGCTTTGCGCCGACGAGAACAAGATCACCCGCATCGAAAAGGGCGCGTTCTACGGTCTTGAGCACCTTGAAAACCTTCTGCTGGAGGATAACCCCAAGCTTACAGATCTCAGCGAGGCCGGGACCATCACCTATCTCAAGGCGCTGATGATCCGCAACACGCAGGTCAGCGACATCAGCTTCCTCTCCGGTATGCAGGATCTTGAGGAGGTCTGGGCGAGCAATTGTCCCATCTCCGACCTCTCCTGCCTGAAGGGAAAGACCAAGCTCTACCGTCTCCACATCGGCAACGACAAGAATCAGGGAAAGATCACCGACATTTCCTGCCTCTCTTCTGCCGGCGGCCTGTACTGGCTCGAGGCCAACGGCAACCAGATCAGCGATATCTCCTGCCTCAAGGGAAAGACCAAGCTCATGCATCTTGAGATAGAAAACAACCGCATCAGCGATCTTTCTCCGCTTTCCGACTGCCGCTCTCTTGATCGCGCGTTCCTCAAGAACAACCAGATCACGAGCGTCGCGCCGCTCGAAAAGCTCACGCAGCTTGAAAGTCTCTACCTTCAGAACAACCGCATTTCCGACGTGACGCCGCTTGCGGGACTGAAAAGCCTCAAAAACCTTTATCTCTCCGGCAATCCCATCTCCGACTATTCCGCGCTGAAGGAGATCTATCCCAAGCTGATCGGCAAGGACTTCTATGTGTGATCGCGAGAGAAAGGAAGGGAACAGGTACATCATGAAGTTAATGAAACGAATCACCGGCGCGCTGCTGGCCGTCCTGCTGACGGTCTCCTGCGGGACGATGCACGCGCAGGCGGCGGAAAAGAGCAGCGACAGGGCGCTCTCCCAGATGCGCCAGCTCGTGCTGCAGGACGCCGTCAAAAATGCGGAAGAGCAGCCCGCCATCGCAGAGGATGCGATCGTTGAGCTGATCGTTGAGCTTAAGAGCGCCTCGGGCGTGGAACTCTCTCCGGCACAGTCTGCTGCGGAGACCGCGGAGGACCAGACGCTGATGGAGCAGGTGAAGCGCTCGCAGGAGAAGTGCATCCAGTCGATCATGGAGATCGACAAGGACGCGCTCATCCTGCACCGCTACGGCCTTTTGGTCAACGGCTTCAGCGTCCGCACCCGCTACAGCAGCAAAGCAAAGATCGAAAAGCTGCCCGGCGTTGCCTCCGTTGTGATGGCGAACCAGTATGACCGCGCCGTGACCGAAGCGTCCGCGCTCGGCGCGGCCGTACAGACGGCGCAGCAGTCCAAGTTCGATGGCCGCGGCACCGTGGTCGCCGTGGTGGACTCCGGTATCGACTATACCCACAAGGACATGGTGCTCTCACCGGGCGTTGCGGGCAAGCTCAGCAAGGAGGGCGTGAGTGCTATCCAGTCGGGCAACCCCCAGCTCAAGGGCCGCTATTTTACCGAAAAGGTTCCGTACGGCTATAACTACGCCGATCAGAACAGCAGCGTCATCGATACCGCCGTGGAGGATCCCGCCTATAACCACGGTATGCACGTTGCCGGTATCATCGGCGCGAACTGCCAGAGCCAGGCCGAGATCAATGCTTACAACGGCGTGCGCGGCGCGGCGCCGGAGTGCCAGCTGCTTGCCATGAAGATCTTTTCCAACACGGCGAATGTCTCGGCAAGCGAGGCTGACATCATCGCCGCCATCGAAGACTCCGTGGCGCTCGGCGCGGATGTCATCAACCTGAGCATCGGCCTGAGCGCTGGCTTCCACAACAGTGAAAATGGCCAGCAGAAGGCCATCAAGGCCGCCCGCGAGGCGGGCGTGATCGTCGTGGCCGCCGCGGGCAACGGCGCTTATGCGCCCTATCAGCAGGCCTCCGACACGAAGCCTCACCCAAACTACAGCCGCGTGGTCGACACCGGCACCATCGCCGAGCCCGGCCTGAGCGAGGACACCATTCAGGTCGCCTCCAGGGATAATTCCGCGCGCGTGGTCTGGCAGCTGAGCGCCTCGCTCAACGGCAAAAAGCAGGGCTCGTTCCCATATGTGCTCAACGATCTTGATACCTCTGCGCTCACCGGCAGCTATCCCGTCGTGGACTGCGGCCTCGGTACGGCGGCGGAGATGAACGGCAAGGATCTCAGCGGCAAGATCGCGCTCATCCAGCGCGGAAATATCGAGTTCGCCGAGAAAAAGCGCAATGCGCAGGAGCACGGCGCGCTCGCGGTCATCCTCTATAACAGCGCGGGCAACGAGACCTTCCTTGACTACACCTCCTCCGACAAGGAGCTGAACATCCCGGCGCTCTTCCTCCGCCATTCCGACGGCGCAAAGCTGAGATCGCTTGCTTCATCCGGCGCGAGCGTCACCTTTGACGCTTCTCCCGTTTCGCTTTCGCTGCCGTTTAGCGGCATGTCCTATTTCAGCTCCCGCGGCCCCGCCTCCGATCTTACATTCAAGCCGGACGTGACGGCGGTGGGCGGCTACGTATGGTCTACCATCGGCGGCAACGGCTATCAGACGATGTCCGGCACGTCCATGGCGTGCCCGAATGTCGCCGGCATGGCGGCGCTGATGGTCCAGCAGCTCAACGAGCGGGGGGCGGATGTGGAGGATCCCACGGCGTATGTCAAGGCGGCGCTGATGAACACCGCCTGCCCGATGACGGATGAGAACGGTGCGCTGTATTCTCCCCGCGCGCAGGGCGCCGGCGCCGCGGATCTTTCCGCAGCGCTTGAAAATACCGCCACCGCTACGGTGGACGGCAAGCCCTATATCGCGCTTGGCGAAATGAGCGGCAGCCGCACCGTTACGGTGCAGCTGCACAACAACGGCAGCGAAGAGCTTCTCTACAGCGTCTCGGCCGAGGGGACGAGCGCTTCCTCCGTCCGCTTCGGTGCGGAAACGATCTCCGTGCAGCCCGGTGCGAGCGCATCGCTGAGCGTGACCATCTCCGCTGCCGGCAATACCAACAGCTTTGTTGAGGGTTTCCTCCGCTTCAAGCCGCTCTCCGGCAGCCGGAATGCGCTGAGCCTGCCGTATATGGGTTTCTACGGCGACTGGGGCAGCATGCAGGTGATGGATGACCCGCTCTACGAGCAGGAGACGACGGTTTACGGTCAGACGGGGCTCTACACCGTGGTCAATATGGGCCTTGTTTCTCAGCTGGTCCCGTTGGGCGACGGGGAATCCGCTGACTACTGCGCCATCAACCCCAGCGACAAATCCTCCTACTGCAATGCGATGCCCGAGGTCTCGTTCCTGCGCAATGCAAGAAACGTCACGGTGGATGTGACGGACGAGAGCGGCAAGGTTTTGCGCGTGCTGGATCAGCAGGACTATGTGCGCAAGGAAGTTCCTATCGAGCAGAGCATTCTTGCCGAGGTGAATTGGAACTGGATCTGGCATGGCACGAACTACAACAAGGTCACAGGCCGCAGCGAATCCCTGCCGGAGGGACAGTACTATGTCAATGTGCGCGCCTGCGCCGATGCGAAAAACGCCAAACAGCAGCTGCTTACCCTGCCTGTGAAGATCGACCAGACGGTGCCCGCGGTGTCGGCGACGCCGGTATTCACGCAGGGCAGCACCTTCCAGATCGAGATCTCGGCCAAGGATCTCGGCGTGGTGGATTCCGGCATCAAGAACTTTGTCTTCCTGCTGGATGGCGATGCCTACCGGGATGCAGAGGGCAATGCCGTCTTCCGGCTTGAGCCCGGCGATTCCGGCAGCTATCTGATGACCTTCCGCATCAGTGACAGCAACACCAACGCCGTCCACACCGTGGACATCGGCGTGACCGACTATGCCAACAACATGGGTGCTGCGCGCATGTACGTCTTCGACACGAAGGAATCGAAGATGCAGGTCACGGCCGACAAGCAGACCTACGCCCCGGGCGAGAGCATTGGGCTCAGGTGCACCTGGAGCGACAGTGCGCTTGGCGCAAAGGCGGAGAAGTATCAGGTCTACGCTGAGAACTTCACCGAGCTGCTCGGCACAATGGACGGCCCCGAGGGCCGCGTGGCGGCAATGCTGCCCACCGGCAGCTGGCGCATCATCGTTCAGGCGCTCGACGGCAGCGGCAAGGTGCTCGATACCAACTTTACGCTCGTGCGCGTGGACGGCGAGCAGGCAGACGAGAGTCTGTTTTTCAAGCAGACGACCAGCGGCGAGTATCTTGAAAACGGCAAGAGCTTCTCCGCCTCCATCCGGGCGGCGAACCTCGGCGATTCCGGCGCGAGCGCCGCGCTGATCCTCGCACTGTACGATGGCGATATGCGCATGGTGGACTGTGTGTCCGTCGAGCGCTCCATTGCCGCCGGCAAGACGGAGACGCTTTCGGCCACGCTGAGCGTTCCCGCCTCGGGCCGCTACAGCGCAAAGATCATGGTCTGGAACAATCTCAGCGATATGGAAAGCTTAACGCCCTGCACCTGGGTCAGCATGAGCTGATCCGGGGCCTGGCGGGCTTATTATAGAAAAGGAGCGATCATATGAGTGTCAACAGCTGCGGAGAGGCTCTCCGCTTTGTAGACCGCAGAAACACGAATTGCAGCAAGTGGGACGGCCTTCTGGCAAAGTTCGGCGCCGCAGACCTTCAGGCAATGTGGGTGGCAGACATGGACTTTCAGGCCCCACAGTGCGTCAGAGACGCGCTGAAGGCCTATCTGGAGCAGGGCGTCTTCGGCTATTATCAGGTGCCGGACTCCTACTTCGAGGCCTTCATGCAGTGGGAAAAGGACGTGCACGGCTACAGCGTCAAGCGCGAGTGGCTGCGCGTCACACCGGGCGTTGTGCCTGCGATCAACTGGTTTTTGCAGTCGATGACAGCGCCGGGCGACGAGGTTCTCGTGCTCACGCCGGTCTACTATCCGTTCATGGACGCAGTGAAGAACAACGAGCGAAAGCTTGTCTGCTGTGACCTTGCCGCGCAGGACGGGACATACGCCATCGACTTTGCCTCTCTTGAGGAAACGCTGCGCACGCATCACATCAAGGCGTTTGTTTTCAGCTCGCCGCACAACCCCGTCGGCAGAGTGTGGACGCGCGAAGAGCTCAAGGAGCTTTTTGATCTCATGCGCAGGTACGGCGTGTTCGTCATCTCGGACGAGATCCATCAGGACATCGTTTTCGAAGGCAGCACGCACCTTCCCTCCGCGGCGGCGGGGGAGTACGACGACATGCTCGTGACGCTCACGGCCGCGTCCAAGACCTTCAACCTTGCGGGCCTTCAGAATTCGCTCGTCATCATCCCGGATGAAACCATCCGCGCCCGCTTTGACGACTACCTCAAAAAGATCCGCATCACGCCCAGCAATCCCATGGGCTATATTGCCGTCGAGGCCGCCTATCGCGGCGGCGCGGCGTGGGCCGAGGCGTGCAGACATCAGATTTTTGAGAATTACCTTCTTCTGCGCGACGCGCTCCAAAAGCGCGCACCGAAGGCGGTCGTCTCGCCGCTCGAGGGCACGTACCTCATGTGGGTGGACCTCGGCGCGTATGTGAAGGCGGAGGAGATGGCGGACTTCATGGAGAAGCGCTGCGGCCTTGCCGTGGACTACGGCGAATGGTTCGGCGGCGAGCGCTTCGGTACGTTCATCCGGCTGAACCTTGCGACCTCGCACGAGCTGGCGCAGGCCGCCGCAGACAAGCTCTGCTCTGCGCTTGAGCAGCGCTGAGATCTCGCATCTTTCCGACATCGGACAAAAAGCTCCTGAGAGAAATTCTCGGGAGCTTTTTTGCGCCAAGACCGAAATGTAAAAAATTCTCTCTGCGGGAACGGTTGACCTGAGAATCGGGAATGCTTTATAATAACCGGCAAAAGGTGGTTTTGCTGACATGAAAGAAAAATATACCGTTTCGGAGCTCGCCAAGCTCTTCGGCATTTCTGCGCAGACGCTGCGCTATTACGACAAGATCGGCCTCTTTCAGCCCGATGATATCGACGAGATAAACAACTATCGCTACTACAGCTATGAGCAGTTCTTCCGCCTGTCCATGATCGTCCAGCTCAAGCGCCTGGACTTTTCGCTCGAGGCCGTTCGCCGCTACAGCTCGTCGATGGACGTGCGCTCGCTGGAGGAGAACCTTTTTGTGCAGAAAGACCTGATCCGCCAGCGGATCGAGCAGCTCCAGTGCCTTGAGGCGAAGAACGAGCACATTCTGAAAAATTTGCAGATCGCGCAGAATGCAGAGGAGCATCAGGACTGCGCGCTCGTCACCGAGGGGCCGCGCTGGCAATACGCCGTGCCCGTCAATTTTGAGATCAAGGATCTCTACCGCTACATCAAGCTCGTTTACGAGTCCTACATGCACTCGTCCATGGCCGCGCACTTCGTGCAGCACAACGAGATCGTCCTTCAGATCAGCCGGGAAAATATCGAGCGGCGGAGCTTTCGCACCTACAACGGCATCGGCTTTTTCCTGAGTGACACGCCGGAAGCGGCCGGGCGGGGGATCTCCGAGATCGAGGGAGGGCTGTTTGCCTCCTGCATCCATTTCGGCCCCTATGATACCATCCACCGCAGCTATCAGCGCCTCTACGATTTTATTCAAAAGGAGGGCCTTTCTATCTGCGGCGATTCGCTCGAATTTGCCATTGTCAGTATCGCGCTGACCAAAAACCCGGAGAACTTCATCACGCAGATCCAGATTCCTGTTGTCAAAAATCCATAAGAATCACGGCAATAACCCCTGAGGAATGAGCAACTTTCCTCAGGGGTTATTGTTACTATAAGGTAAGAAATTCCCTTGCCGGCGGGCAAAATTCATGTTAAGAAATCGTAAATTAACACTTGAGCTTATAGCAGCTATAATCTATACAATTATTCGCAGAGGTGCTGAAAATATATGCACCTGAAAGGATGTGCATTATGAATCGAAAACTGACAGTTGCCATCGTGCAGCCGGAGTTAACGCCTTCCATGAGCGAGAGTCTGGAGCGCTTTCAGGCCGCCGTTGAAAAGGTGATGTCCGGCTATCTTAAACCGGAGCTGATCGTCGGCGTGGAGCACGGTCTCGGCAGAGAGCTGGATACGGTCCCCGGCACGATCACCCGCTTTATGAGCGCGCTTGCCAAAAAGCACGGCATTTACCTGATCCCCGGCACGATGTCGGAGTCTGCGCCGGAGCTGCCGGAGGGAGCGTTCTACAACACCGTTCCCGTCTTCGGCCCGGACGGCAGCATGATCGACGTTTACCGCAAGAAGGCACCCTTCAAGCCCGGCGAACCCTCGACCCCGAGCGGCGACGACCACTACTGCCTGTTTGACATCAAGGAAAAGGGCATCCGCATTGGCGTTCAGGTCTGCTACGATCAGTTCTTCCCGGAGATCGCCCGCACGCTGGCGCTCATGGGCGCGGAAATGATCGTCTGCCCCGCGCTCGACCCGATGGAGTTCGACTACATTCCCGAAGTCATTCCCCGCGCCCGCGCGCTGGAGAACGAGGCGTTCTACATCTGGACAAACGGCGTTGGCAATACGCCGTCCGCCACCTGCTGCGGCCGCTCGATCATCGTCGACCCCAAGGGGCAGGTGGTGTACCAGTGCGGCAACGTCGCGATGACCTATACTGAAGTCCTCGACTTTGATCAGGTCACGGAAAAGCGCCTTTACGGCCGCGACCAGCACCTGAACGCCCTGCGCAGATTCGCCATCCGCTATCCCTTTGCCGGGCGGCTCGAAGAGGCGCCGGTCTATGAGGGAATGCCCGAGATCACCTATGATCCCAAGGAATACATCGAGCGCGTGCGCGAGATCGGCATCGACCATGAAAGAAGCTCCGTGTCCGACGCAGAGCGCGCGGCACTGGACGCAGAAATGAAAGCGGTTCTGGATTCGCTTCACTAAACGAACACATCTAAGGAGGAAAACCACCATGGCACAGACAGCAAAAAAGCCTTGCAGCAGGGGACTGGCCCTCGCCAAGTTTCTGATCTTCTCCGGCCTCGGCATCTTCATGTTCTTCGTCAACGTGGAGATCAACGGCAAAAATGTCATCATCATCCAGCACATCATCAACTTTGTCAAAGCGACCTGCGGCCCCGTCATCCCATATTACGCGCTGGCAATGGTCGCCTTCGGCGCGGTGTCTCCGATCATCACCAAGGCCTATAAGCGCTCGACCTTTGACCTCGTCTTTACAATTGCCAAGGCCTTCGGTCTTGTGATCGGCCTCATGGCCATCACCGGCATCGGCCCCGCCGCGCTGATGACGGACGACATGATCCCCTTCCTCTGGGGCAGCCTTGTCGTTCCCATCACGCTGAGCATTCCGCTGACCGGTATCGCCTACGTCATGATGCTCAACTTCGGCCTTGTTGAGTTTGTCGGCGCGTTCATGCGTCCTATCATGCAGAAGATCTGGAAGACCCCCGGCGAGAGCGCCATCGACGCGATCGTTTCCTTCGCCGGCGGCTACTCTCTCGCCGTGCTTCTCACGAGCGACTTCTACAAAAAGGGCGTTTACACCCGCAAGCAGGCGCTGATCATCTCCACGGGCTTCTCCACGGTGGCGACCTCCTTCCTCGTCGTCGTTGCCAACACGCTGGATATCATGGACCACTGGACGCTGTTCTTCTTCAGCTGCGCCTTCGTCACCTTCGCCGTCACGGCGATCACCTGCCGCATCTATCCCATCGCCAAGGTCCCCGAGGACTATTACGATCAGCCCGCGCCCAAGATGCCCGAGCGCTCCGGCAGCCTCTTCTCCCGCGCGCTGGAGGATGCGATCGAAGTCGCGCAGAACACCGACCCGCTGCTCACGCACCTCAAGCGCTACTATGTCGGCGACGCGATGAAGATGACGGCTTCTGTTACGGCCAGTATCCTGACGATCGGCCTCATCGGCCTGGTCATTGCCGAGTTCACGCCTGTGTTCGACTGGTTGGGCTACATCTTCTATCCCTTCACGCTGCTGATGCGCCTGCCCGAGCCGATGATTGCGGCAAAGGCGGCGGCGATCGAGATCGCCGAAATGTTCCTGCCCTCGATGCTCGTGATCGCATCCCCGATGGTGACCAAATTCACGATCGCTGTGACGAGCGTTTCGGCAGTGCTGTTCTTCTCCGCGTCCATCCCGAGTCTGCTCTCCACCTCCATTCCTGTGAAGATGCGCGACATCATCCTCATCTGGATCGAGCGCACGATCTTCTCCATCATCATCGCCGGAGCGATCGCGCAACTGTTCTTCTAAATAAATGCAGCAATGCAGGAGGCGGCAGCCATTTGGCTGCCGCCTCCTGCATTGCATCCACGCGGAACCTGACCGACCTATGTATCCGTTGGGAGAGGATAGCGAATGAGATCCTCATGTATTTTCGCAGCCGGAAGAAGCTGCAAGGTGAGATCTCGCTCAACGATACGCTCGATGCCGACGCCGACGGCGACGCGCTCTCATTTCTCGATGTCGTCGGCGTGGAGGACACGATGTACCTCGACATTCAGGACCGCGACGACTGCCTGCTCGTGCGAAAGCTCGTGCGCGACTGCCTGACCGAGCGCGAGAGGGAGGTCGTCACCATGCGTTATGGCCTTGGCGGGAAAATGCCCCGCACGCAGCGCGAGGTGGCCCAAAAGCTCGGAATCTCGCGCAGCTATGTCTCGCGCATTGAAAAGCGCGCGCTGCAAAAGCTGGAGGAGGCCTTTGGCGAGCGCACATAAAAAAACGCGGGGCGCTTTGGCGCCCCGCGCCCGCTTAGGGGAGAAGCGGGAGAGAAGAGGGAAAGAATTTTGCGGCGTTACACCATGCGGCACGCTTCGCACTCTTCCGTGTCGGGAAATTTCTTGTGGTTGTAGGCGATGCCGTTTTTGTCGTAGTAGTCCTTGATGGCGGACTTGAACGCCTCCTCGGCGAGCACGCTGCAATGCAGCTTGTAGGCGGGCAGACCGCCGAGTGCGTCGACTACGTCCTTGTTGGTGATCTTGAGCGCCTCGTCGATGGTCTTGCCCTTGATCATTTCGGTGGCGATGGAGCTCGAGGCAATCGCGCTGCCGCAGCCGAAGGTCTCAAACTTCACATCGTCGATCTTATCACCGTTGATCTTGAGGTACATCTTCATGATATCGCCGCACTTGGCATTGCCGACCTGGCCGACGCCGTCCGCGTTTTCAATCTCGCCGACATTGCGCGGGTGCATGAAATGATCCATCACAGTTTCTGTATAGAGAGCCATCTTTTGTTCCTCCTTGATGTGCTGATGTTATAAAATGAACGATTTTCTGCCGCTGACAAGGTCCTTCCACATCGGGGACATGCCGCGCAGGTAAGAGACGACCTCGGGCACGGCCTCGAGGATGCGGTCCACGTCCTCGTCGCTGTTCCATTCGCAGAGGCTCAGGCGCAGCGAGCCGTGCGCCACCTCATGCGGCCTGCCGATGGCCAGCAGCACATGGCTCGGGTCGAGCGAGCCGGACGTACACGCGCTGCCGGAGGAGGCACAGATGCCCTTTGCGTCGAGCAGCAGCAGAAGGCTTTCGCCTTCAATGCCCTCAAAGCAGAAGCTCACATTGCCGGGCAGGCGGTTCACGGGATCGCCGTTGAGCGCGCTGTGCGGAATATTGGAAAGACCGGCGATCAGGCGGTCGCGCAGAGCGCTGACCTTTTCGGCATTCTCGTCGATGTGCGCGCAGGCTTCCTCCAGCGCCGCGGCCATGCCCATGATGGCGGGGATGTTCTCCGTGCCGGCGCGCTTGCCGCGCTCCTGCGCGCCGCCCTCAATGAGGCTCGTGAGGGGAACGCCCTGCCGCGCGTACAGAAGCCCGATGCCCTTCGGGCCGTGGAACTTGTGCGCGGAGAGGGAGAGCATGTCGATGCTCTGCGCCTTGACGTCAATGGGAATATGGCCCGCCGCCTGCACCGCATCAGTGTGGAAGAGCACGCCAGCCTCGCGGCAGACCCTGCCGATCTCGGCGACAGGAAGGATAGAACCGATCTCATTGTTGGCGTACATGACGGTGACAAGGCAGGTATCTGCGCGGATGGCGTCCTTCACCTGCTGCGCCGTGACCGTACCGGTGGGGCCGACGGGCAGAAGCTCGACCGCGAAGCCCTCTTTTTCAAGCTTTTTGAGTGTGTGCAGCACGGCGTGATGCTCAAAGGCCGTCGAAATGATGTGCTTTTTGCCCTTGCGCTCGCCGAGACGCGCGGCGGAAAGGATGGCCTGATTGTCGGCCTCGCTGCCGCCGGAAGTGAAGTAGATCTCGCGCGGCGAGGCGTTCAGGCACTTTGCCACGCGCTCGCGCGCGCTTTGCAGCGCCTCGGCCGCCTGCTGGCCCACGGAGTGCAGGCTCGAGGGGTTGCCGTAGATCGTTTCCATATAGGGCAGCATCGCCTCGATGGCCGTGCGGCTCATCTGCGTGGTGGCGGCGTTGTCTGCGTAAACAGTCGTCATAAGATATCGCTCCTTTGTGTCGGGAATAAAACCTATCTTTCAAGTATGTTTATATGATACACGCAAAAACATATTGTGTCAATAGGTTTATGAAAAAATCCGATTACACTTTACGCAAGCTGTAATAAAAAAGACAATTCTTAGCATGATTACCTATTGCATCCTGATTTGATATGTGCTAAAGTGCATGCTGTGTTTCGATAAGCAGCACAAATACAAGAAGGAGGCAATACATTGAAGAAGAAAATTGGATGCCTGCTCGTCTCGCTGCTCATGCTGACAACGTCACTGAATGTGACGGCGTTTGCAAAGCAAGGCGACGATGACGCAGCGCTGAATGCACAGTACAAATACACAAACAACGGCTACACGCTGGAAAAGGTTTCCCACGCGGATGTCGCCGCCGGGCAGAACGACGGCTTTGTGGACTACTACCAGTACACCGACCCGGCTGGGAAAGTATGCACCGGCGTGGTCGAGCACATGTATGTCTCCGGCTCTGATACGCCCGTGGCCGATACGGCCGCGGAGCTTGCAAAGCTGAGAGAAAAGCTTGAGGCCAAGTATCCCGGTGCTGGCGATGAGCAGATCGACAGGATGCTTTCTGAGATCGAGGCGAGCCTGACCGGCGACGCCTGCCAGTCCTACGCCTTCTCCGCGCTGGGCTATGGCGACTGGGTCTACATCGGCACGATGTACGGCGGTACCGGCATCACCAAGCACAACGCCAAGACGATGTTCGAGTCGCTCGGCCTTTTGAAGGAGGAGACGAACCAGGACGGCTCCACCAATCAGGAGGCTGTGGAATACAACCAGAAGCTGGTCGACAATGCAGTGGGTCTGCTCTACGGCGACAACTATTACACCGAGCATCCCGTGCCCACGCAGGGAATCCTCTTCAAGATGAACGTCAAGACCGGCGAGAGCAAGATCATCATGGCCGGTTCTGTCAACGGCTATCAGGTCACGCTGCGCAACGCGGTTGCGTACAACGGCCGCTTCTACTTTATCGGCACGCAGGTCGGCACGGAGAGCGTGGCGGACGCTGCGACCGGCATTCCCTCCATCTTTGAGGTCAACCCTGAGGACGATTCTTTCCGTACCGTCTATCAGGCGGTGGACATGGACGAGTACCGCGCCATGCAGCAAGCTCATGTTTTTCCCATTCCCCGCGCGATCGCTGTGTATCAGGGCTCTCTGATCGCTTCTGTTACGCAGATGGACGGCGCGCACATCATCGCCTATACGCCCGATGCGGCTGACTTCAATGCCGACGGCAGCTTCAAGGGCATCAAGGACGGCATTACGCTGCGCAACCCCGAGTTTACCGAGATCGCGGAGCAGAGCGAAGAGCTCCTCAACTACCCCGCCTACCATATGTATGACGCCAACTACGGCGGCACGGTCTACCAGATGATCGAGTACGACGGCAAGCTGTATATGGCGATCAACGCCGGCCAGAAGGCGCTGCACTCCACGCTGAACCCGGAAGAGGGCGTTTACACCGCAGTCGACCCCGATACGCTGGAGGAGACCAAGTGCTACGCGGGCTATGCGATCCTCGAGGGTACGCTGGCCCCCGGCGCCTCTCCCTCTGACCGCAGCGCCTGGAGCTGGGAGCCGATCATCGGCAACACGCAGAACGATCAGTGGGATGACGCGATCAACCACGCCGATAAGCATCCGGCCAAGTACACCTTCAACATCGATCCCAACCGCTTCGCGGCTGCGATCTGCACCATGGAGGTCTACAACGGCTATCTCTACATCGGTGACTATAACGACGTGACCCAGGCGACCTATCCCATGCTGCAAATGGACTTCATCCATCTGGCAACGCTCCTGTCCCAGTCGGTGAACCTGTATCGCATGAACGGGCAGCATGAGATCGAGCTTGTTGTGGGCGACAAGACCCAGACCTTCCCGAACGGCTCCATCTCCGGCCTTGAGAGCGGCTACATGGGCCTCAACGGCCACGGCAGCCGCATCAACCAGTATACCTCCATGACCCAGATCTGGGACACGGACAAGACGGATGACAACGACGGCGTGATGCTGCTCGGCACGCTGGATGAGGGCTCTCTCCTGCGCCCGATGATCCAGATCATGAACGGCGACGTGCTCAAGATGAGCGAGGACGAGTGGAAAGAGAAGATCAACTACCTCAAGGTTCTCATCCAGCTGCTGGTCGAAAAGAATCTTGGCGGCGATAACGCGACTGCCGACCTGTTCGCCGATGCTGCGGCAGACGATGCCTCTTCTGACGACAGCGCGCTGACGGCGGAGGAAAAGGTCGCGCGTGCGCTCGCGGCGGCGCAGTCCTTCGACCTCCGAAACGGCGCACAGCTGGCCTCTGAATTTGATGAAAACGTCGATCCGGATGTTGTCAGCGAGCCCATCAGCCTCACGCCGGAGCAGACGGCTTCTCTGGTTGAGGGCATCAAGAACGGCACGATCGTTCCGCACAGCATGGATGCAGGCCGGGCTGTGGAGGCGCTCTCGCTCACCTATGGCATGAGCACCATCACCGATCTTGTCAGCGCCAGCGGACAGGAGAATATCGAGGCGTTCTATGAGGTGTATCGTGAGCTTGTCGAATACTATCAGGACCTCAAGGACAGCGGCTATGTGGAGCTGCCGGAGGCGCTTGAAAAGGTGCTCGATCAGGTCCTCACGGTGGAGAGCGCCAGACAGCTCAGAGCGCTGCTTACCTGCCTCAACTCGGTGAGCACCTCTGTCATCGGCTGCGATACCTATGCCATCACTACGGACGCCAACGGCGGCAATTTCGCGATCAATGAGGTCACGCTCGACGGCCTTGGCGATAACTCCAACCAGACGATGCGCAACTTTGCCCTTACGGACGACTATGTCGTTTTCATCCCGGGCAACGCCATGAGAGGCGGCTCTGTTTACCGCCTGATCGACTGGCCGGGCAAGCAGGAAACGCCCGCGCCGGATCCCAAGCCGGACCCCAAGCCGAACCCTGATCCTGTTCCTACGCCCGTGCCGGGCAGCGGCTCGTCTCTGTGCACGCTGCACTTTGAGACCAACGGCGGCAGCGAGCTGAAGGATCTGAGAGTTGCCGCCGGTACGACGGTCGACCTGAGCAAGTATGTGACAGAGAAAACCGGCTTTGCCTTTGCCGGCTGGTATGCCGACAAGGAGCTGACAAAGGCTCTGGACACGGTGAAGGTCACCGGCTACACCACGGTTTACGCCAAGTGGGCCTGCCCGTTTGTTGACGTGACGGAAAAGGACTGGTTCTACGGCGATGTGATGTCCATGTACGAAAAGGGCCTTATGAGCGGCACGAGCAGCAACATGTTCAGCCCCTATCTGACCACGACCCGTGGCATGATCGTTACCATCCTTTACCGCATGGAGGGTTCTCCCGCTGTCAGCGGTGCCAGCAGCTTCCAGGACGTGAAGGCGGATGCGTATTACAACAACGCTGTGATCTGGGCTGCGGCCAACGGGATCGTGACGGGTGTGAGCAGCACGCAGTTCTGCCCGGACAACGCCATCACCCGCGAGCAGTTTGCTGCGATCCTGTTCCGCTATGCGCAGTATAAGGGTATGGATGCTGTGACGATCGAAGAAAATCTTGCAGCATTCCCTGACGGCGGCAGCGTGAGCGGCTATGCCGTCAGTGCGATGAACTGGGCGGTCGGCGCCGGGCTGCTTCGCGGCGATGCCAGCGGT
The DNA here is from genome assembly GCA_900546295.1 of uncultured Eubacteriales bacterium. Taxonomy (GTDB): domain Bacteria; phylum Bacillota; class Clostridia; order Oscillospirales; family Oscillospiraceae; genus Hominicoprocola. The sequence continues at coordinate 22,905 of URCK01000011.1, forward strand.
CTGCTGATGCCCAAGGGCGAAGCGAACCGTGCGCAGGCGGCTGCGATGCTCAACCGCTTTATTGAAAACGTGCTGAAGTAAGAATTTCCCGCTGAATACGAAAGCGAGCAGGCAGCTTTGCCTGCTCGCTTTTTTGTCTCTGCCGGAGAAATGGCACGCTTCCCTTGACGGCGCGGGGCTTTTGTGATATCCTGTCGCAGCAACTGAATAGGACTTGGGGTGCCGCCGGGAGGCGGCCGAACAGGGAAGCGGGGTGTAAATCCCCAGCGGAGCCGCCGCCGTGATGGAAGAGACCGTTTTCGATATGCCACTGGAGCAGTCCGGGAAGGTGAAAACGGACGGGGATGCCTGAGCCGGAAGACCTGCCTCAAGTGCCGTACAAAGCGCCGCGGACCTTCGGCTAAAAAGTACACGCTCAGCAGGGCGGGGGAACCCCGGCCTGCCGGTCTCTTCTTTCTTTGTATGGCTTGCCAAAACAAAAAAGGAGAGATTTTTTCATGGAGAAAAAGAACAACAAGAAAGGGCTTATTGCCCTTGCGGTGGTCCTCGTGCTGGCCATCGCTGCGCTCATCATCTGGCAGGTGAACAAGCCTGAGCCGCAGCAGGGCGGCAAGGAGATCACGGTTAACGTCGCGCACCTGAACGGCGACGATACCTCCTACACCATCACGACCGACGAAGAGTATCTGCGCGGCGCGCTCGAGCAGGAAGACCTGATCGAGGGCACCGAGAGCGAATATGGTCTCTATGTCACGACCGTCGACGGCGAGACTGCCGACGAGAGCAAGCAGGAGTGGTGGGGCTACAGCGTCAACGGCACCTTTGCCGAGCTTGGCGTTGACAGCCAGCCCGTCGCGGACGGCGACGTCTACGACTTCGTCCTGAATGTCGGCTGGTAAGTCAGCACGGCTGAGCGCCCGCGAGATCGCGGAGCTCTCGCTCATCTGCGCGCTCATGGTCGCGGGAAAAGAGGGGCTGCGCGTCATCCCCAACGTCCATCCCGTCACGCTGCTGCTGCTTCTGGCGACCGCAGTGTACGGGATCAAGGCACTCTATCCCGCCTTCGGCTTTGCCATCCTCGAGATCGCGCTCTACGGCGCGGGGCTATGGAACCTGATGTACCTCTACGTCTGGCCCATCGTCGTATTTGCGGCGCTGCCGTTCCGGCAGAGCCGCAGCCGCGCGCTTTGGGCCGCCCTTGCGGGGTTGCACGGCCTCTGCTTCGGCGCGCTGTGCGCCATCCCATATCTTTTCATCGGCGGATGGAAGATGGCGTTTACCTGGTGGCTTTCGGGCATCCCGTATGACGTCATTCACTGCGTATCGAACGCAGTTTTGGCCTTCGTGCTGCTGCCGCCGCTGCGCAAGCTGCTCGAAACGCTCAAAGCCCGCCAGAGTGGAACGTAAAAGCGAAAAAGAGGCAGGGCCGCTCATTTTGAGCGGCCCTGCCTCTTTGGGAAATGGAGGAAATGGGATTCGTTTTCAAGCAGTGTCATCGTCCCGGCGCGAACGCTGCCGCGCCGCCCTCACCTGTACTGTCGTCCGTGCCGCAGACTGCGCAGGAATCGCGTTAAAATTATGCACAAATATATTATAGCAAAAAGACACAAAAACGCAAGTCCTGCGCGCAGATTTTTTTATCGACTGAAGGAAGGCCGGGCGGCAGCATCCGGGATTTCGTCAAGAAAACCGTAGTAAGCGTTCAAAATTCGTTCATATTTAGTCGAACGGACACTTGTCATTCGCGCGCGAGAGTAGTATATTCGTAAAAATTGCAAATGCGGCCCAGGCAGGGCGCGTATGCGCAGCAAAGGAAAGGAAACAACAACCAATGAAAGTAAGGAAAGAGAAAACGCTGGCAACGAAAATGGCCATCTCCCTCGTTGCGGGACTTACGGCAGGCCTTGCGCTCCTGTTCCTCCGGGAGTACCTCAATGGCTCCGGCCAGAGCGCTGTGTGGGCCACCATCAACAACATTTTGTTCCAGGATATTACCGCTGCCGGCGCGAGCAGCGCGCTTGGCCTTTTCTATCTGGCGGGCCAGATGTTCATCCGTTCCCTTCAGCTCGTCATCGTGCCGATGGTGTTTACTTCCATTACATTGGCAATAGGACAGATCTCCGATACCAGTACACTTGGCAGAATTTCTTTCAAGTGTATCAAGGGTTTTCTGATCTGTTCTTTTTTTGCGCTCCTGATGGCCTGCGTGTGCGGCATCGTCTTTTATAACATGGGCGTGTTCCATGTTGCCGTCGACGGCCTTGAGAGCGTGAGCGGCTCGCAGGGCGCAAACCCGCTGCTCGTTGTGCTCAACATCATCCCCTCGAACATTGCCTCCACCTTCTCGAGCAACACCGCGGTGCTCGCCGTCGTCTTCCTTGCCGTCGCGCTGGGCCTTTGCATGAAGACGCTCGGCGAAGAGAAGACCGCGACGCTTCGCAAGCTCATTCAGGAGCTCAACGACGTGGTCATCGTCTTCCTCAACTTCGTCGTCAGCAAGTTCGGCCCCGTGGCCATCTTCATGCTGCTCACGCGCACCTTCGCCTCCTACGGCGTTGAGCACCTCAAGCCCGCCGTCGCCTACGTTGTGCTCACGGTCGTGCTGCTGCTCGTCTTCCTCTTTGCCGGCTACCCGGCCTTCATCGCGGTCTTCGCGCACCTCAATCCCTTCAAGTTTGCCAAGAAGATCACCCGCGTCGCGGTCTTCGGCTTCTCCACCTCCTCAAGCGCGGCGACGCTCCCGCTCAACATCAAGACCACGGTCGAAGAGCTCGGCGTGGATGAGAAGATCGCCTCCTTCGTCCTGCCGCTCGGCATGACCATCAACATGAACGGCACGGCCATCATGCAGGTCATCGCAACGCTCTTCATCGCCGGCTGCGCGGGCTACAGCATCAGCTTTACCCAGCTTGTCATCATCGCGCTGCTCGCGCTCATCGCCTCTGCCGGTACGCCCGCAGCCCCCGGCTCCGGCGCGATCATCCTCTTTACCATCCTCTCCGGACTCGGTTACGTCAACGACGCGGCCATGCTGGCCTACAGCCTGATCCTCGCCATCAACCGCCCCATCGAGATGCTCGTCACCGCGCTCAACGTCGTCGGCGACTCCGCCACGAGCATCTATGTTGCCAAGTCTGAGGGCGTGCTGAACGAGGAACTCTACAACGCGTAAACAAACAAAAAAGTGGTGATACCACGATACGATTCCATAACGAGAAGAGACGCAGCTGAAAGCCGCGTCTCTTCTTTGCATTATAAAGGGTATAGCGCTTACACGCTGAGCCAGTCGTCGAGCACGAGACCCTCGTTGTGCTTGGTGAGGAAGCCCACGCTCCACTCGCCGCCGAAGGCGATGAGCTTGCGGCCCTTGAAGTCCTCAAGCACGCGCGAGCCGGAGCAGAGCATCAGATCCTTCACATCGCAGGGGCACTCGCGGATGAAGCGCAGGTGCTCATAGGGGAGGCCGCTCATGCGAAGGTCGACGCCGTACTCATTTTTCATGCGGTATTCAAAGACGTCGAATTGCAGCGTGCCGACCACGCCGACGACCACATCCTCAAAGCCGCTGTCGGGAATTTTAAAGATTTGGATCGCGCCCTCCTGCGCGATCTGCTCCACGCCCTTGACGAACTGCTTGCGCTTCATCGTGTCCTTGGGCGAGACGAGCATGAAATGCTCGGGCTCGAAGGTCGGGATGCCGGAGAAGCGGAACTTCTTGCCCGGCACGGTGATCGTGTCGCCGATGGAGAAGATGCCGGGGTCGAACACGCCGATGATGTCGCCCGCGTAGGCCTCGTCCACGATCTCGCGCTCGGCAGCCATCATCGTCTGCGGCTGGGAAAGGCGCATCTTGCGCCCGGACTGCATGTGGAAATACTCGCTGTCGCGCTCGAACTTGCCCGAGCAGATGCGCATGAAGGCAAGACGGTCGCGGTGGGCCTTATTCATGTTGGCCTGGATCTTGAAGACGAAGGCGGAGAAATCGGGGGAGTAGACGTCCACCTCGCCGGAGTCGCTCACGCGCGGCAGCGGCGGCGTGGTCATCTCAAGGAAGGCGTTCAGAAACGGCTCGACGCCGAAATTCGTCAGCGCGCTGCCAAAGAAGACGGGGGAGAGCTTGCCGCAGCGCACGGCGTCCAGGTCAAAGTCGCGTCCCGCGCCGAGCAGCTCTACCTCCTCGGCGAGCGTGTCACGGCGCTTTTGGCCCAGCATCTCAACAAGCGAGGGATCGTCCAGCTCGATCGAGGTGACGCCGGCCTTTTTCGCGTGGCCCTCATCGGTGAAGTGCAGGATGCAGTGCTTGTGGCGGTCGTATACGCCGAAAAATTCTTTGCCGCAGCCAATCGGCCAGTTGACGGGATAGGTGTCGATACCCAGCTCACGCTCGACCTCCTCGCAGAGCTCCAGCGGGTCGCGCGTTTCACGGTCCATCTTGTTGATGAAGGTGAAAATGGGAATGTTGCGCAGGGCGCAGACCTTGAAGAGCTTGCGCGTCTGCGGCTCGACGCCCTTCGCGCCGTCGATGACCATCACGGCGCTGTCCGCCGCCATCAGCGTGCGGTAGGTGTCCTCGGAGAAGTCCTGATGGCCGGGGGTGTCGAGAATGTTGATGCAGTAGCCGCCGTGCTGGAACTGCATGACCGACGAGGTGACCGAAATGCCGCGCTGTTTTTCGATCTCCATCCAGTCGGACTTGGCCGCCCGCTCGCGCTTGCCCTTGACTTCGCCCGCCTGCGCAATGGCTCCGCCGTAAAGCAGGAACTTTTCCGTCAGCGTGGTTTTACCGGCGTCCGGGTGCGAAATGATCGCAAACGTCCTGCGGCGGGAGATCTCTTCCTGTAAAGTGGCCATGGTTTCCTCCTGAAAATTACGAATGTATCAAAAAGTTTATCACAGCGCCTTTCGATTTGCAACAAGTTCCTGCAAGAAAATGTAAAATTACCCTTGACAAAGCGCAAATCATCTGCTATAGTACTAACTGTTCCGCGGGCGTAGCTCATCTGGTAGAGCGCCACCTTGCCAAGGTGGAGGTAGCGAGTTCGAGCCTCGTCGCCCGCTCCACAAATGAAAAAGGAGCAAAAATCTTTGCTCCTTTTTCCACATGGTGACATAGCCAAGTGGTAAGGCAAGGGTCTGCAAAACCCTCATTCCCCAGTTCAAATCTGGGTGTCACCTCCAGAAGTTAGGATTTCAAGCAGAAATGTTTGGAATCCTTTCTTTTTATATTAAATTAGTTGTATTTTTGTGCTTTTCAAGTCTTGGTTTTTCTCTGAAAATCGCCCGAAATACCCGTTTAGGGGAAAGGGTCTGCTCTTTGGAGGACGATATGAGAATGGTCAAAATATGGCAGGAGCAAGCTTGGGAAAAGTGGTGGATATGCTTCATTCAAAACAGATATCTTCTCCAACCGGAAAGTTGAAATGGACCCGCGCTACGGTAGATCACCTTCTTTCTAATGGCAAATATGTGGCTGTTGTCGGGTTGGAGAAATTCTTGGATGTGCAATTTGAGAAGGCTGCTCGCTGTAATATTGACTACGACAAGGATGGGGCACCGAGGAAAGATACGCGTTATGTGTCTCCTGCTGTGGTTCAGATTTAATTTGTCTTTTACAACTCTGAAAGTTATGCTACAATGACCTTGCGAGGTGATTGTGTGGCAAAGAAACTGAAACTGGTAGATATGTACGGAATTGGAGTTATGCTGGAATACCTTGTAGCTGAAGACAACCTTACATGAGAGCTATATCTCTCTGACCGAGATTGCCTGAGCTCACAGCGAGGATGCACCAGGATATGTGATACAGAGTTGGCTGAGAAATGGAAATACTTTAGCATTCTTAAATCTCTGGGAACAGGAGAACAATCCGAATTATAGTGAGGTCGGTTATGCAGAACTTTCGAAGAGAAAGAAGAATGCCTCATTTACGTTGACACCAAAGTTATGGATTGACCAAACAAAGGCAATCGGCATCGTTTCCAAGCGGGGAAAAAACGGAGGAACGTTTGCCCATCCGATGATCGCCTGCGAGTTTGCCTCGTGGATTGCCCCGGAATTCAAGATGCAATTACTAAGGTTGTCGCTGGATAAAACAAAATTGCGATGAGCAAATATCGGGCTGGGTTGCAGTTTCATATCGAATTTGCAGGAGAATGTTGAAAGAATTTATTGCAAAATGGATGGAAAAACAAACTGGTTGTTCATAGAACAGAAACCAAGGTTTAGCGGAGTCTCGAACGAGATAAATTCATCAGCCTGACTGATTCGCTAAAACCAAGGATAGGGGCCTTTGCCGCAGGCAGCCTGCTGCTGGGGCTGGTGCTGCTGGCTCCCGCACTGGAGCCGCTGTTCGCAGTTGCGCCGCTGTCTATTGGCATGGTCGGTGCCGTTGTGGGGCTGGCGTTTGGCTCTATGCTGATGATCCAGTTGCTAAAATTGATCCGGCGGTAAAGCGCTCGGAAGTTTGCCGGCATGCCCACATTCCTTTTCAACGTAAAAGCAGGCTGCAATGAATATCGTTCATGGCAGGCTCAAGCCCAAATTTTTACATAATTTACGTAGCTGATTTTACACATATGTGGTACAGTAAAATAATAAAGATTTCCCAGAATACAGATAGCTGTTAGTGTTATGCACAAAACCTGCCAAGGAAAGGAAAACGTCATGGGAGACAATTATTTCCTGCTGACCAATCTGCTCTCAGAGGATGAACGTAAGGTGATCACCAGCATCGCCTCGCATATTGAGCGGGGGGAGAAGCGCGTGGGCATCCAGCAGATCGCAAGCGAGAATTTTCTGTCCACGACCAGCATCGTAAAGATGTGCAAGCGTCTGGGCTTTGACGGCTACAGCGAGCTCTATTACCACCTCAGCCGCCAGCTTGCCTCTTCGGGGGACCGAAAGGCGGAAAACCTCAAGAGCCTGATCGACAATTACGACGATGCGCTGGTCGAGCGCTTCTGCGCGCTGCTCCGGGAGCGCCGCAGCGGAAAGATGTTCACGACCGGCGAGGGCTTTTCCAATATTGTTGGGACATATATCATGCACCGACTGGCAATCTGTGGCTTTAAGGCGTTTAACAATGTGCACTTTTATGACTATATGGTTTTTCAGGAGGCCCGCCACGGCACAATGCGCGACGAGGCGGCTGTCATGTTTGCTATCAGCCAGAGTGGGGAAACGGAGCCGGTGCTCAACGATGTGCGCCATGCCAAACAGCATGGGCATAAAATCGTGACCTTTACCAGACGCGGCGACTCCACGCTCGCCCAGCTCTCCGACTTGGTATTTGTGATCGACGGAGCAAAGCAGACACTGGCGGGCAGCCTGCCGAATCCCTTCTTCGGGTATGTCATTTTGACGTTTGAAAATCTGATGGCGCGCTATTTTGACCAGAATGAAAGTGTTTAATCGGTACAATTTTTACTCAACCGGAAATTTTTTCCCTCCGCGGCTGTGCTATACTCAAAATGCGGTACGGTGGAAAATGCCGTTTTCCGCGATCATCGGCTCCGACGGGGTATCCGGCGGAGAAATGCAAACGATACATTATGGAGGAAAGCACAATGAAAAGAAGTCTTGCACTTTTGCTCACGCTGGTCATGAGCCTCGGCCTGCTGGCCGGCTGCGGCAGCAAGGACACCACCGCTGACGAATCCCAGCAGGACGGCGAGAGCGGCGCGAAGCAGATTGAAACGCTGAAGGTGGCGTTCGTTCCGTCCCGCGAGCCGCAGGAGATCATCACCGCGACCGAGCCCCTCAAGCAGCTGCTCAAGGACGAGCTGGCCAAGGAGGGCTATGAGGTCGGCGAGGTCGAGATCACCGTCGGCACCACCTACGAAGCCGTCGGCGAGGGCCTTGAGGCCGGTACGATCGACGTCGGTCTGATCCCGGGCGGCACCTATGTTCTCTATGACGACGGCGCCGAGGTCATCCTGACCGCCACCCGCGACGGCCTGAACAAGGACTCCGACAACGCCAAGGACTGGAACGACGGTCAGCCCACCGAGGCGTCCGACAAGCAGGCGGTCTCCTACCGCGCGCTGATTATTGCCGGTCCCTCCGACAAGGGTCAGGAGCTGGCTGCCAAGGTCAACAACGGCGAGGAGCTGACCTGGGAGGACCTCGACAGCGCCAACTGGAGCATCATGGGCACCTCTTCCCCCGCAGGCTACATCTACCCCGCCCTGTGGTTACAGGATCACTACGGCAAGGGCATCTCTGATCTGAGCAGTGCCGTGCAGTCCGATTCCTACGCCAGCGCCTTCGCGCGTCTTGCCTCTGGTCAGGTTGACGTGCTCGTGACCTATGCCGATGCCCGCCGCGATTATGCCGAGCGCTGGAACACCGAGTTCAACCGCGAGGCCTCCATCTGGGAGGAGACCAACGTCATCGGCGTCACCGCCCCCATCTACAACGACACCATCTCCGTGAGCAAGAACTCCGAGATCATGGACGACGATCTGATCGCCGCCCTGCAGGATGCCTTCATCAACATCGGCAACACCGACGAGGGCAAGCAGGTCATCGCCATCTACAGCCACAACGGCTATCAGAAGGCGCAGTCCTCCGACTATGACAACGAGCGCGCCGCGCAGAAGCTCATTCAGGAGTTGACCGCCGCGAACTAAATCAAAACTTTCCCAAACGCGGGGAGGACATGCACGGTGAGGACCTTCCGCTGTGCCGTCCTCCCCGCGTTTTATTCAAGAAAAAGAGGAAACCGTATGATCGTATTTGACCATGTATCCAAGGTATATTCCAACGGCACGGTGGGACTTGACGATGTGAACCTGACCATTCAGGACGGCGAGTTCGTCGCCATCATCGGCCGCTCCGGCGCGGGAAAATCGACGCTGCTGCGCGCGGTGAACCGCATGCACCGGATCACCGCCGGCACGCTGACGGTGAATGGAACGGACGTGAGCACCCTTTCCGGCAAGGCGCTGCGGCAGTTCCGACGCGGCATCGGCATGGTGTTCCAGTCATTCAATCTGGTCACGCGCACGAGCGTCATCAAAAACGTGCTCTCCGCCTGCGTGCCGGATATGCCGTTCTGGCGCGTGCTTCTGGGCGCGTTCCGCAAGGAGGACAAGCTCAAGGCGCTCGAGTCGCTCGACAAGGTCGGCATTCTCGATAAGGCGTACATGCGCGCCGACCAGCTCTCCGGCGGGCAGCAGCAGCGCGTGGCGCTGGCGCGGACGCTGACGCAGAGCCCGAGCATCATTCTGGCGGACGAGCCGGTCGCCGCGCTCGACCCCGTGACGGCCAAGCAGGTGATGCAGGACTTTGTGCGCATCAATCAGGAGCTGGGCATCTCCATCCTGCTCAACATCCACCATGTGGAGCTGGCGCTGGAATATGCCGACCGCATCATCGGCATCCGCGCCGGTAAGATCGTCTACGACGGTCCGTCTGATAAGGTCGATCAGGCGGTGCTCGATTCCATCTACGGGGAGGATCTCGGGACGGAGGCAAGCGTATGAGCCTGTACGACCGCATCTTCAAGCCCCGTATCTACACGCTGCCGAACGGCACCGGGGTGGAGGAAAAGCGCAGCCGCGCGCCGCTGGTCATTGTGATCGTGGCTTTGCTGGCGATTCTTTCCATCCGCATTACGGGCTTTGACCTCTCTGTGTTGGTCACAAAGGACGGCAAGTTCTTCGATATCCTCAAGGCGATGTTTCCACCGAACACCGCCTATCTCGGCAAGATCTGGCAGCCGCTGTGGGACACGATCAAGATGTCCTTCCTCGGTTCGTTCATCGGCGCGGTGCTGGCGATCCCGTTTGCCATCGCCGCGGCCAGCAATATCGTAACGAACCGCGCCGTGGTGTTTCTCGTGCGCCTTTTTCTGAGCCTTGTGCGCACGCTGCCGACGCTCGTGTGTGCGCTGATCGCCACGTACATTTTCGGTCTCGGCACGATGGCGGGTACCTGCGCCATCGCCGTTTTCACGTTTGCCTATGTGGGCAAGCAGCTCTTTGAGATCATCGAAACGGTGGATATGGGGCCCTATGAGGCGATGGAGGCGCTGGGCGCCACGCGCCTGCGCGCCTTTACGACCGCCGTTTTTCCGCAGGTGCTGCCCACCTATCTGTCCGTGTCCCTGTTCTGCCTGGAGGGCAACGTGCGTTACGCCTCTATCCTCGGCTATGTGGGTGCGGGCGGACTGGGCCTCATTATGAATGAAAAGATCGGCTGGCGTGAATACGACAGCCTTGGCATGATCCTGATTGTCCTCTTTGCCGCCGTCATGGTCATCGAGGGCCTCAGCCACGCGCTGCGCAAGCGCCTGACGTAAGGGGGAAAGGGCAATGAACGAAAGAATCAAAAAAGCCTACGCCTCCGCACCGAAAACATGGGTGTGGCAGCTGCTGGCGGCCTTTATCGTCGCCTGCCTTCTCGCCTGGTCTGGCACGGCGGTGAAGGTCAGCAACCCCACCGGCAACGGATTGGAGGTGGCGGGGAACATCCTCTCCGGCATTTTCCATCCCTCGACAAAGCTGCTGTTTACCTTCGGCACGAACGGCGTGCCGTACCTGCTGCTGGAAACGTTCTGCATTGCGTTCCTCGGCACGGTCGTGGGCGCGGTGATCTCGCTGCCGCTGTCGTTTCTGTCGGCGAGCAATCTGGTGCCGAAGGGCGTGGCGTTCATCGGCCGCGTGCTCATCGCCGGCATCCGCACCATCCCCGCATTCGTCTACGGCCTGATGTTCATCCGTGTCACCGGCCCCGGCCCGTTTGCGGGCCTTTTGACGATGTCGCTCTGCTCGATCGGCATGGTGTCGAAGATGTTCATCGAGAGCATCGAGGATCTCGACAAGCGAATTCTGGAATCGCTGGACGCCGCGGGCTGCACCACCTTCCAGAAGATCCGCTACGGCATCCTGCCGCAGCTGACGGCGGACTTCATCTCCACGATCATCTACCGCTTCGACATGAACCTGCGCGACGCGACCGTGCTTGGTCTTGTGGGCGCGGGCGGCATCGGCGCGCCGTTGATCTTCGCCATGAGCTCGTACCGCTGGAATGAGGTCGGCGCAATCCTGCTGGGGCTGATCGTGCTGGTGCTCATCATCGAGTGGATCTCGGCGAAGATCCGCGTCAAGCTGGCACGGGGGTAAGGTATGGACGAAAAAAAGCTGACCATTTACTTCACCTCCGACCTGCACGGCTACATCTACCCCACCGACTACCGCGGCAGCGAGGAAAAGGAGCTGGGGCTCTTCAAGTGCGCCAGCCGCTTCCACAAGGACGGCAACACCCTCGTCATCGACGGCGGCGACATCCTGCAGGGCTCGCCGCTGGGGGCCTTCTGCCACGATACCGTCGGCAGCGCCGCGCGCTTTGCCGACATGATGAACCGCTGCGGCTATGACTATGTGACGCTGGGCAACCACGACTTCAACTACGGGATGCCGTACCTTGACAGCTACCTCAACGTGCTGAAAGCGCGCTGCGTGTGCGAGAACGTTCGTTGGGACGAGGCGGGTGTGCGCTTTCCCGCGCGCATCCATACGCTGGGAAACGGGCTGCGGGTCGGCATCATCGGCATCGTGACCGACTATGTGAACATCTGGGAAAAGCCGGAGCATCTTGCCGGCATTGCAATCACCGACCCCGTCCCCGCCGCGGCCGCCGCACTGGAAAAGCTGCGGGGGCAGGTCGACCTGACGGTGTGCGTCTACCACGGCGGCTTTGAGCGCGACCTTGCCACGGGGCGCGTGCTCTCCACGACCCACGAGAACGTCGCCTACCGCATCTGCCGGGAGTTGGATTTCGATATTCTGTTGACCGGGCACCAGCATATGTCCGTCCCCGGGCAGACGGTGAGCGGCACGTTCGTCGTGCAGCCGTCCGACAAGGGACAGGAGTTTCTACGCGTGGAGGCTGTCGTATCCGGCGGCGAAAAGCGCTTTTCCAGCGAAACGGTCCGCGCGCACGGCGAGTGCCGGGCGGACTGGCTCGCGGAGTTTGCCGATCTGGAGCGCGGCGCGCAGGAATGGCTCGATCAGGTGGTGGGCCACCTGAAAACGCCGATGCTGCCGGATACGCCGCTGAGGATGGCGGCCGAGGGCACCGCGCTCGCGGACCTCTTCAACACGGTGCAGCTTGCCGCGAGCGGCGCGCAGCTTTCGGTCACGAGCCTTGCCAACGACGCGGCGGGCCTCCCGCAGACCGTGCGCCGCAGGGATATTCTCAACGCCTATCCCTACACGAATACGCTGACGGTGCTTGAGATCACCGGCGCGGTCCTGCGCAGGGCGATGGAGCGCAGCGCGGAATACTTCACCCGAAGCCCGGACGGCACGCTGCGCGTGTCGGACTGCTTCCTGAAGCCCAAGGTCGAGCATTACAATTACGACTACTACGCCGGCGTGAGCTATGCCTACGATATCACAAAGCCGGTCGGCAAGCGCGTGGCCGAGCTGACGGTCAACGGAGCGCCCGTGAAGGATACGGACGTATTTACCGCATGTCTGAGCAGCTACCGCGCCAGCGGCACGGGCGGGTACGACTGCTACGTCGGCTGCCCGGTCGTGCGCGAGATCGGCACGGAGATGTCCGATCTGCTGCTGGACTACTTCCGGCAGTACGGCGGGGATATCCCGCTGACGCGCGGTAGCTTCCGGGTATTCTGACCGGCAGACTGAACACCACCCGTGTTTCGAACTTTTTTATCGAAATACGGGTGGTTTCTTATTTGGAAAGCCTTGCGATACAAGGCTTAATAGTGACAAGTAACTATTTTGTCGCAGAGAACGGTGTGACCCGAAG
>URCK01000012.1 GCA_900546295.1 uncultured Eubacteriales bacterium
CCGATGTCCGCCTGCGGCTGGAGGACAGCCAGCTCCCCAACGAGGTGGATGTCCTGTTGGATATGGAGTACGAAACCCTCTCCGACCTCAATGAACTGGCAGAGGCAACGGATGGGTTGTCAAAAGCGGATATGGAAAAGCTGGGCGCTGTGGTCATGCTGGCAGAGCCAAAGTCCGCGGCACAGATCAAAAACCTTGCGGAAAGTCTCGACCTCTTTGACTTTGCCCCCGGCGCGCACTCTCCCGCCGAGTACGGCAAGTATATGATCCGTCAGTCCGGTCATTTCGACTATGATGAAAACCTCGATGCTTTTTATGACTATGAAAAGTATGGCACGGAGCGCATGAACACGGAGGACGGAATGTTCACCGACCGGGGCTACATCGCGTACAAGGGCTATTACAGCATGGAAGAAGTGATGAACGGCAGCCAGAGCAGCCACATGGTGATGGGAGGGATGATGTGAGCAAAAGCGGCTCGATCCAAATGAATCAAGCCGCTTGATATGCAGATAAACTGGAAGTTATAAGTTTCTATTCTTTTCCTTTTTTGCTATTATAAACCCAATCATTAAAATCAAATTCATAAGAAGTACAATTATGCTGCCTTCAATTTTACAACTGCCGCCAGACAGAATTGGATTCCCACTAATTACCATATTAAATAAATGTGGATAATCTTCTGCCAGAGATACACCTCCCAAAATAATTGCACCAACACCATTCCATAAAAAATGAATTACAATCGGAGCAATTAAAGAATCTGTGTATTCCAAAACCGCCGTCACAAAAAGACTCATTGTTATAACATTAAGCACTGGCAGAATTCCTGCCTCAAAAGCACCACCATGTGCAAATGTAAATAGGCCCGTAGATACAATAACTGCGGCGACTGTATTGTAGTTGCTTTTTAACATTTGATATAAATAGCCACGAACCAACATTTCTTGCATAACAGTATTGAGAAAAGCCGAAACCATCCACAACCATAGCATAGAGATTTGATTTCTACCATCTATATGTACAACTCCTATTATAGATAATATTCCAACAGAAATGCCTATCCAAACTGATCCTGTTACACATCCTAATATGATATTATAAACAGGTCTTCCAGTCAGATGTAATTGCGTTTTTCTTTTGTCTATTAGCAAAAAAATGAGTGTCAGAACAATTATGGATAAAAGCGGTATTAGTTCTGCCCAGAATCTCCAGATTACTGCACTCGCTGTATCCGGTATAGGTATAACTGATGCACATATGACCCAACCTACAAAAAAAATTAGCGTTTTTATTGATACTAATGCTATTTTTTTCATTTAATACACTCCTTGTAAAATCCCGATTTGTTTGCCACATCATAGCACACCCCCAAAAATGTGTAAAGCAAAATTTCACACCGAAAGGGGACCAAAATTTTGAAAAATGCAACACAATTTCATATCCGACCTGCCCGCCCGGAGGAGGCGGGATTATTTTATATCCCGCACCCCGAAGAAGATAAGCGGCTGGGTACCATCGGCCATGTCCGCATGGACTTCGGACGCAGCGGCAACGAGTTTTGGCATACCTGGTAGCCGAGAGACTCGGAGAAACTGAACAGCCCCGCATTCAAGTTGAAACTGCAGGAGGTCGTGGACACGCTGCGGGAGAGTGTGCTGAAAAACCGATTCGCAATGGAGCGATTCTGCTATGAACACGGCGGTAAAATCAGCGGCGGCTGGACACAAAACTACGGTTATATCGTGGAAACGGAGCATTACCGCTACTATCATTTGAAGCAGATGCAGAAGGAAGAAATCACAACGATTTACCACGAAAACAAAGGAAGATACGGCTATCGCCGCATTACAACAGAACTTCGCAAGCGTAAATTCTCTCTGAACCACAAGACGGTCCAGCGGCTTATGAAAGAGTTGGGCTTAGTTTGCCGTGTCAAGATGAAGAAGTATCGCTCTTATGAGGGAGAAGTGGGCAAAATCGCACCGAATCTGTTAAATCGGGACTTCCGCGCCGAAAAGCCGAACCGGAAATGGGTCACGGATGTGACGGAGTTCAGTCTGTTTGGAGAAAAGCTCTATCTGTCCCCGATTCTCGATCTGCACAGCAGCGATCTGGTCAGTTACACCATATCGGATCGTCCTGTACTCAGCATGGTAACCACCATGCTGGACGAGGCGTTTGCAAAGATCCCGGCCGAAACAAACCTGATTCTCCATTCTGACCAGGGCTGGCAGTACCAACACAAACAATACCAACAGATGCTCCGGGAGAAAGGTGTTCGCCAGAGCATGAGCCGCAAGGGAAACTGTCTGGACAATGCTGTGATAGAAAATTTCTTCGGGCTGCTCAAAAGTGAGCTGCTGTATTTGCAGGAGTTCCGCTCCATGGAACACTTCAAGCAGGAACTCGTTGCATATCTGGATTACTACAACAACCGCCGCATCAAGGCAAAGTTAAAGGGCTTGCCGCCTGCAATTCACAGACAGCAAGCCCTTTCAGCTGCTTGAACAATTTTTACTTCAGAATATTGTCCAACTTTTTGGGGTCACTTCACTCTCGTTCATTCGGTATTCTTTCTCCCAAAACGGCATCCAGGCAGGACTGTAATGCCAGGCCGATCTGTTTCCCCCTGAAACCCATCGCCATTACGTCATTTCCATTTATAGCAAGATCTCTGAGGGTATGCTCCGCGTTTATCCGCCCCCCCTAACGCTAATAACACAGCGTCTGCAAGGAGCAGAGAAGCACCTTGCCGCCTCTCTGCTCTCTCACTTTCTTGCTTATTTTCGGGGATTTTCTTCATCGTCCAGCAGGTCGGTCATATTCCGCAGGCTGATGCCCAGGGTGGACCCGTTGTGCAGCAGCGCCGAGGTTGTGGGCGGCAGCACCCCCGCCACGCCCAGCGCGATCAGCGTCAGGTTGAAGCCCACGATGAAGCGGTAGCTGCCGTGGATACGCTGCATCAGTGCCTGACTGAGCCTGCGCAGCGTGACCAGCGCAAAAAGGTCCTCCGAGGAAACAGTGATGTCGGCGATCTCCCGGGCAATGGCCGCACCGGTGGAGATGGCGATGCCCGCATCCGCTTCGGACAAGGCAGGAGAATCGTTGACGCCGTCACCCACCATGATAACGGTGTGGCCCTTTTCCTTTTCACCACGGATAAACGCAGCCTTGTCCTCCGGCAGCACCTCGGCATACACCGCGTCCACGCCGACCTCGGCGGCCACAGACTCCGCCGTACGGCGGTTGTCGCCGGTCATCATCACCACGTTGGCAAAGCCGCTCTCGTGCAGCGCTCTTACCGCCGAGCGCGCCTCCCGGCGCAGGGGATCGTGGATGCAGATGACCGCCGCCAGCTCCCCGTCCTTGCAGAGATACAGGTGGGAATACGCGGCGGGCAGCGCGTCAAATTTCGTCTGTTCTCCCTCCGGGATCCGGCAGCCCTCGTCCTCAAAGACAAAGTGTGCGCTGCCGATGATGACCTTCTTGTCTTCCACCATGCTGGAGATGCCGTGTGCCACGACGTACTGCACCTGCGAATGGTACTCCTCGTGGGTGAGAGCGCGCCGCTTTGCCTCCGCCACCACAGCGTTTGCCATGGAATGGGGGTAATGCTCCTCCAGACAGGCGGCAAGGCGCAGCATTTCCGCCTCGTCGTGTCCGCCGAAGGGGATGACCGCAGCAACGGTGGGCGTTGCATAGGTCAGCGTGCCGGTCTTGTCGAACACAATGGTGTCCGCCTTGGCCACCGCCTCCAAAAAGCGTCCGCCCTTGACGGAGATGTGATAACCGCTGCTTTCCCGCATGGCGGACAGCACCGCGACGGGGATGGCCAGCTTCAGCGCGCAGGAGAAGTCCACCATCAGCACCGCGAGCATTTTCGTCACGTTCCGGGTCAAAAGATACGTCAGCACCGTGCCGCCCAGCGTATAGGGCACCAGCCTGTCCGCCATCCGGGATGCCTTGTCCTCGGCGGTGGATTTCAGCTTTTCCGACTCCTCGATCATGCGAACCACCCGGTCATACCGTCCGCTGCCGGACACCTTCTCCACGGAGATGACGCATTCGCCCTCCTCCGCCACCGTCCCGGCATAGACGGGACTGCCGGGGTGTTTCACCACGGGCATGGACTCGCCGGTGAGCGAGGACTGGTTCACCATGGCCTCGCCCTCCACCACTCGGCCGTCCAGCGGGATCATGCCGCCGGTGCGGATCACGATACGGTCTCCCGGCTTCACATCGGTAATTTTCGTCAGCACCTCGGTGCCGTTTGCCTGCTGCCAGACGTTGTCCACCCGCAGGCTCATGGCGGAGGCAAGGTCGGCCACAGATTTTTTATGGGTCCACTCCTCCAGAATTTCGCCCAGATGCAGCATGAACATCACGGAGCCGGCGGTGGCAAAATCGCCCCGTGCCATGGATACCGTGACGGCGGTGGCATCCAGCACGGCGACGGACAGTCTGCCGCGCCACAGTGCCGAAAGCCCCTCCCGGATGTACTTTATGGAGCGGATCACCGCCAACGCCGTGGTGATGGGCGCAGGCAGGAACAGTTTGGAGCCACACCGCCGCATGACGGCGACCGCCAGCTTGTCCTCAAACTCCCGGTTCAGCGCACGGGAGGTGTGCTCCGGCACCAGCTCCATGGCCTCCGCCTCGGCGAAGGAGAAACGTGCCAGCGCACGGAGTATGCTTCCACGCTCCGCGTCATAGAGCACCACCGCGTCCTGCGTCCGGTCGTAGACTTTGACGGAGCGCACGCCGTCCACCGCCAGCAGATAGTATTCCAGCACATCCGCTTGGGATAAGCTCATCTGCCCGCAGCACAGGTGTACCCGCAGCCGTCCGGTCGTTTCATGTAGGATTTTGCACTTCATGGCTCACTCCGCCTTGCTTTCCTCCGCAGAAGCGTCCTCCACCACAGCGGCAGCCTCCGCCTCCGCGCGGTGCTCGTTGATGGCCTTGGCATCAGCGTAAACATCCTCTGCACCCTCACGCACGGCGGTGACCGCTGTCATCACGCTCTCCTTTGCCCGCAGTGCGGCGGCAGTAGTCTGGGCGTAGGCCTTCCTTGCATCCCTGCTGCCGAGCAGCTTGATACCCGCCGTGCCGAACAGCACGCCTGCCGCAAACAGACCGATTTTTTTCATAATGATTGTCCTCCTATGTAGATGTGTGTATGTCAAACCGATGTCCGCGATGGCGGCATCGGAATGATCTTAATGTTTCTTCTTCCCGAAATGGAAAAAGCCTTTCTTCTCGTAGACTGCGGTGCCGATCTCGCCCGCCGTATATCCGGTGGCATCGATGGCGGCGCGCAGGACGCCTTCGTCCAGCGGCTCTTGAGAGAGGATCACCGTCTCCCCCTTGGAACGGGATGAGGAAACCTTCTCCACCGAGAACGCGGCGCGAATGGCATCGTTGATGTGCGCCTCGCACATAGAGCAGGCCATACCGGAAACTTTAACTGTTGTCTGAATCATTTTCGTACCTTCTTTCAAAATTACGGTTTTCTCAAAAATTGTACTTAGCCACGTCACTGCAACACAGCCCCTTTACATGACCTTCATGCAAAAGTCGCGTCGGTCATCGCCGCGCCCCAGCGTCACGGTCCTATCTCAGATCAGCTTTGGATACGGCATGGAGAGAATGAACGCACCGAATTGCAGATACCTCCCGGCTTCCGCTTCCAGTGTCTGCCATACCGGATAGCGCAGGACTACAAAAATCACGTCATATATTTCCTCCGGTTTCGGTTCAGTCACCACCGGAATGCGGCTGACCGAGGGGCGGGGCGAGAATTTGTCCTTGATTCGCAGCCCGTTCTTCCTGATCTCCTCCGCCCAATTTCCCCGTGCAAGCAGGGTGACGTCCTTTCCAGCCCGGAACAGATTCCTTGCCAGATTGCATCCCAAAACGCCTGCACCATATACTAAAATTTCATTTTCTGTCTCCAAATCTGATCTTTACGATCTGCATTTTCATCATCCCGTCACCGACTTTGGCGAGAAAACGAAAAAAGCCACTGACAGATGGGCCTTTCAGATCGTTATAACCCAGCATATAGCCCCGGCTGGTAACCTGCAAACGGCTGTCCCACGCACCAATCTCCTTGGGAGCGTCCGAAACCGCAAAATACGCGCCCACATCTTGAATCTTCGCACTTTTGAGCCATGTTTTTGCGATCATCTTTACCGCCGTCCGATTGGCCGCGTCAAACACCAACACACCGCCGTGGAAGGCATCTGCCATGGCTTGTACCAGCGCCTTGACCTGCTCCGTCAGAAAGTAATAGAACACCCCGGAGGCAAAGAACACCGCACCGTTTGAAGTGTCGATTTCAGAAAACCATGCCGTGTCGTTCAAATCGCATGGGATATTTTTCTCCCGCTCCCCGGCGGGCAAAAGCTCGTTACGCACGGCTATGACATCGGGAAAGTCCAGATTGTAGGTGTTACAGCTGCCGTTGTCGCAGGCTCTCCCTGTACTGTCCAGCCCGCAGCCCAGATTGACCACCGCCGCGTTGGGGTGAGCCTTCAAATAGTCGCGCACCTCCCATGCCAGATCGTTCTGCCGCATGGCAACCTCCAGCGCACCGAAACGCTGCATGAGGCTGCGGGAATTTTTCTCCGCCTCCGAAAAGTCGTAGTCAATATCATCAATCAGACAAACCGCCGTCTCGTCCCGGTAGAGATCAGGGTACAGCTCCGAACACACCTTCCGGGCAAACAGCGGAATGATCAAGGTCTCCTGCACCGTGTTTTTCTCGATTTTGTATTTCATATCGGTATCTCTCCCTTCCTGATAAAGGGCAGCTTCGGCATACCGTCATGCTCAGCGACATATGCCAGCATTTCGGCAAAGCCCCTCGGATCTCGTATCTGATATTGCATATGATTGTATCCCTCAAATACGGGGTAATTGCCAGAGGGGTAGGCTTTCATCACCGCCTGGCGGTATTTGAAATGCTCTTCTATGCTGCCAAACTCGAAATAGATATGCCTTTGCAATTCTTCAGGAAGCGGCGGAAAGGGTTTATCCTCCAGACTGTCCGAAATCTGCCGCCGCAAATTTGTATAGGTCAGATTTTCCCCTGCGGCTATAAAATACGGCTTTATGGAGTCGTCGTCACACCTCAGTATCTTTTTCAGCGTTCCGCCCTTCGACCAGTACAGGCTCTTAATGGCGAGATACAAAAACGGCGTCATAATGCGGCGCGCTCCTTTTCCAATTTGCGCAAACTGCCCGCCGTCAAAGAAAACGTGTCCAATGGGCAGCTTCGTGCTTGTCAGAAACGCCATGGCAAGGTCTGCACCGATGGAAGAAGCGACCACCATCGCCAGCCGCTCCACGCCGTGTCGATGCAGAAAGTCCTCCACCTGCCGTATTTCGTCCAGCTTGCTGACATATTTCTGCCCCTCGCAGTAAACGGTGGAAGTGGGCAAGATGCAGAAATATCGATCCTGCAAATACCTCGCAATCGGTTCGCTGCTCGCTCCTGTCACACCCATTGCATGAAAGAACAGCACCACAGGATGATTCCTGTTGCCATAAGTTTGAAACAGCATTACTTGTTCCTCCTGAATCCGTTTTCGTCCCGGTATTCGGGATGTCCCTTCCAGTATGGGTCTTTGTCGCCGCAGATGCTATAGTCGCATCGGCAGCCGTCCACGCAGGTGGTCGTCCGCACCAGTCTTATGTGGAGCAGCTCCATGGACACATAGTCCACATTGCACAGGGCGGGCATGATATCCGTAAGGCCGTGCCGGATGGCAAACTCCGCTGCCGGACACGATGTAAACTCATAATAAATATCCCTCCGATTTCTCACACTCGGCATAGGTCAATGGGAACGAGGCTTTCAGAACAACACTTTTCCGCACCGTCCAGCCGTTTTGCCGCAGGAAGCGCAGGTATTCCGCGCTCGTCCATCTGCTGTGGAGAGGGAAGCCTGCCAGCTTCATGAAAAATGCCCTGACCTTGCCGGAAAATGAGTTTCCCGCGTGGGTAAAGGTGGGCGCAATGAGCACGCCGTCGTCCTTCAGCACCCGTTTGATCTCGGTAAGGGCCTTCTCCGGCTGCGGCACGATGTGCAGCGCGTTGGACACAATCACCACGTCGAAGGACTTATCCGCATAGGGAAGGCGGAACATATCCTGCACGGAAAAATGCAGCTTTGTCGAGCGGTTGTCCCGCTTTGCTTCAAGAATCATCTCCGCGGAGGCGTCCGTCGCCTCGATGTGCGCTGCCGCGTTCACAATGTGCTTTGCGATCAGCCCTGTGCCAGTTGCCAGCTCCAGCACCGTCTTGGCTTTCACGACCGGCCGGATTAGCTCATACATCTCGTCATACGCCGCCCGATCCTTTCGCATGAAGCGGTCGTAACGCCCGGCATTTTTGTCCCAGAAATTCTTGTGTTCATGCATGGCTATCGCCCCCTGACAGTTAGATCGATCTAATTAAAGCGCACACACCGCGCAGTTAGATGTGGCTAACTTGTGTTTCTTGGAAAAGCCGCATCTCTGCGGCATCCTTTCCAAAGCTATTCTTGCTTAATTTATCGTTTTCGGATGATTTTCTCAGGAAATCATCCCTTTCCGTTTCTGCTCCAAAGTATAGCACCGCTGGAAGTTAGTGTCAACTAACCATCAGATATTCTTTTTCCCTGCCTTCGGAGAGCGTACAAGCAGGAAAGGAATTAGAATCAATGGAAACCGCTAAAAGCAGTTAAAAAGTGCAGAAAAAATATTCCGGCAGCTCTTTGTTTATAGCGAGGCAGATTTTAAACCGCCCCATGCGGGATCTGAATACTATTTTTCTTTATTTCCCGCATCTTCCAGCAAATTTGTAACCACTTCGATGAGCTGCACAGCATTCTTGGAGGTAATGATCATTGACTGCCACGCTGCGCGATTTTACATTTATTTTACGAGATTTCACCTGTAAAATTCATATCGTTGTTATATAATTATACTGTACAAACAGCTCCGTCGGATCCTGGATTCTCAGCTGTGCGGCACGGCAATCACGCAGGTTTCTGGCTCCAGGTTTATCTGGATCACGGCGATGACCGCGCGGATTTCACCTGCGGCGGCACGGGCGAGATCCTCATCGACGGTCTTGCCTGGCGCGTCGGCTATTGGGGCGACCGCGCAGAGCTTGCCATGATGGAGCTTGCGGCGATATTGAAAAAAAGGCTTACCAGAGGAAGAACATCCAAAAGGAGGGGCCTATGAAAAAAGGCAAAACCATTCAGAACAATTTCTCACGAAAAGAATCGGTGCAGACCGGCGGCAGCGGTCTTGCCATCGGACTGAGCCTCGGCGTCCTCGTCGGAATCATCATAGATGACATCGGTCTTGGCATGATGTTGGGTGTTGCTGTGGGGCTTTGCACCGGTCCGGCAATCGGCGTGCTACGGAAAAATCAGAAAACAGAGGAGCAAGCAAGCGATGATGAAAAGCAATAAGAGCCTTCGCAGATATGTGCCGTCTATGCTGCTGTTTCTGCTGTTTGAAGCAGTAGCGGTCACACTGTGGCTCACAAAGGACAACCTGTTTTATCTGCTGAATTTCAGCTACATAGGCAGCTGCCTCGCAGCGGGGACGGCGCTCTTTACCGCCGGGAAACGCTATGCACGGCATTTTGTGCAGTTGTCGGTCGGGTGCTACATGCTGCTGTATCTCGGCGTCATCTCCCGCGAGAATATGCAGATTGAGGGCTTCTGGTACTATCTGTTTCTCGGCGTTTTTGAGGCGGCGACCATCCACTACGCGGTGGCGAAGATCTTTGGCCCGCTGCTGTTCGGGCGCGGCTGGTGCGGCTACGCCTGCTGGACGGCCATGGTGCTGGACTTTCTGCCCTACAAGCAGCCGCAGAAGCCGCGCAAGGAAAAGCTGGGCATTCTCCGCTATGTGATGTTCGCACTATCCTTTGCATTGGTGTCCGGACTGTTTCTGATGAAGGTGGCGCATTTGGAGCAAATTATGTTCTGGCTGTTCCTTGCCGGGAACACGCTTTATTACATCGCAGGCATTGCTCTGGCATTTGCGTTCAAGGATAACCGGGCGTTCTGCAAATATCTGTGTCCCATCACGGTGTTCCTCAAGCCCATGAGTTATTTTTCGCTGCTGCGCGTCCACTGTGATGAGGAGAAGTGTGTCCACTGCGGCAAATGCCTGCGGGTCTGCCCCATGAACGTAGAGGTCAACAAGGAATCCCGCAAACGGAAAAACGGGACGGAGTGCATCCTCTGCTACGAGTGTACGAAGGTCTGCCCCACAAAAGCGCTGCATTAGGCTGTATTCCACGCAAATTCTACCGCCGGGAGATGTTATTTCTCCCGGCTTTGCTCTATGCTCAAAGCATCTTCAACATAGGAGGCATTCCAAAATGAACCAGACAGCCATCGGCAGCTATATCGCGCGCAAGCGCGAGGAACAGAATTTAACGCAGGAGCAGCTGGCAGAGCAGCTCGACGTGTCCAAAACCACCGGCGGAACGGATGTACAGGACTTTATCTCGGGTATTCTGATGGGCCTTTCGGTTATGGAAATCCTGGCGGGGATCGGAATCGTCGGAAAGCACATGCTCGGAAAATCGTTTTGATAAAATCTGCTATCAAAATTGAGAGAGGAGGTCCGGGCTGAAAGCTGTTCGGACTTTTCTCATATATTCCGAAGCTGCGCTGGAATTGTTCATAGACGCTGAGAAAACATCATACATTCTGCCACGGTTCAAGTAAGCAGCCCTTTCTTTCGGGCTTTGTAATAGAATAGGCCCGTCAGGTCCGCCAAGGCCCAGCCGATTGGGACCGACCACCAGATGCCGGTGACGCCGATGGCGGGGATCGCGGACAGCAGATAGGCAAGCGCGACGCGGGTGCCCAATGAGATGACCGTAAGCACCACGCTCATGCCCGGCTTTCCCAACGCACGATACAAGCCATAGAGCAGGAACAGGCAGCCGATGCCGCAGTAAAACGCGCCCTCGATACGAAGATACCGCACGCCTTCCAGAATGACTTCGGTTTCTCCGGCGTCCACAAAAATCGCCATAAGGGGGCTTGCAAATACGAAGACGAGCGCGGATATGACCACACAGAAGGCCATGGAAATGCACACGGCGCTTTTCAGCCCCGCGCGTATCCGTTCGCTCTCTTTTGCGCCGTAATTCTGCGCGATAAAGGTAGAAAAGGCATTGCCGAAGTCCTGCACCGGCATATAGGCAAAGGCGTCGATTTTCACAGCGGCGGCAAAGGCAGCCATCACAATGGGGCCGAAGCTGTTGACCAATCCCTGCACCATAAGGATGCCGAGGTTCATGACCGATTGCTGCACGCAGGTCAGCGTGGAGAAGGAGACGATCTCTTGGATACGTCCGCGCCGCAGGCAGCGGAGCTTCCAGATCGAGCGCATCTGCGGGAAGCGTGCAAGGGTGAAAACGGCGATGCCACCCCCCGAAACATACTGAGCGATCACCGTCGCCTCCGCCGCTCCGGCAACACCTCTATTTAACCCGATGACAAACCAGAGATCGAGGGCGATATTCAGCACAGCGGAAACAGCCAAAAAGATAAGCGGGATAACGGAATTGCCGATTGCCCGCAGAAAAGAGGCAAAGTAATTATAAAGGAAAACGGCGGGAATGCCCATGAAAATCACAAACAGGTATTCACGCATATCGCCCCACACCTCGGCAGGAACCCGGAGGAAGGTGCGAAGCCCGTCCAGACAGGCAAACGATAAGATGCTCAGAAGCACGGTGACGAGCGCGATAAAGGAAAACGATGCACAGAGGTTCTCGCAAAGAGCCTTCTCATCCCGCTGCCCAAATCGCATGGAAAACAGTGCGCCGCTCCCCATACACAGGCCAAGGATGATGGAGGTCAGAAAGGTCATCAGCGTAAAGGCGGAGCCGACCGCTGCAAGCGCATCGCGCCCAAGAAATTGCCCGACGATCAGCGTATCAGCAATGTTATAGCACTGCTGCAATAGATCCCCCAAAATCATGGGGATGCCAAACAGCAGCATGGACCTGGTGACAGGGCCTCGTGTTAAATCACGGTTCATGGCGTGCCTCCGTATCGCAAGCAAAAGATTACACTTGAGAGCCATTATAGTGCGATGGTAGCGCTCCGTCAATCCGGTACACCGCCGCCTGCGAGAAGATACGCGAGGGCAGAAATGATGAGAAACGCAAGAAGCTGTTCCGCCTGCCGGACGCACAGAACACATTGCCGGCAGAGTCCACACTGATGAGTTTCACGGCCGGCTTCAAGCCGGCGTGGGGCATCCCCGGAGAACCGGGAGCGCCTTATTCCTACGACCGGCGAAGAACAAACGTCTGTGTGCAGCCATCATAGCGCTTCGGTGCGCTCTTTCCGCGCTTCTTTACACCTTGGCGTCGCTGCCGTTATTCTGGCTGTCCTCTCCCTCCTGCCTTTCCGGCGGGGTGCTGCCGTCCGGCTTTTGACCGCCAAAGCCGCTCTATGCGGGTCGATCTTCCCCATCGGGACGTTCTTCGCCGCTGGGCGGTTCTTTCCCATTGGGCTGGCCGCCTGTGCCGGGCTGCCCGTTCTGCATATTTTTGTTCGGCATTTCCGTCGTGCCGCCGGAGATGTTCAGTTCATAGGAATAGCCGCTCAGGTCGGCATTGGCGGCGTTGATGCAGTCGTCCGTGGACTGAATGCTGATGCTGCCGGAAAAGACATTGACCGTGGCGCCCTCCAGTCCCTCGTTGCAGGAGGTGACGGTCACGCCGGGGCCGTCCCTCCCCTCCGCGCCGATATTCAAGGCATACCATTTGAAGAACACAGAGTTGATAGAGGTGTACGTTTAAGGACATCACCGTTACTGCTTTATCTGTCGTATTTCTGGTGTCGTCGCAACTGTAATTATGATTCTTTATCAAAAGTTTTCAGGTGAACAAGCCGCAAAACACAAAGTTTTTGAAACAGCAGATGCATAAAATCACTTGAAGAGATGGCGCTTGCGTGCGGATAAAGCGAAAAAGTAATTGCGTAGGGAAAATCGGCAAGTTTGCAGCACATATTTTTAGAATAGATACGAGGCATTGCAATTTCAGCAGCTGTGCCGGCTTTTTCAGTTCTTCCGCGCGGCTGTCACGCGTTAAGGAAGTCGCGCAGGCTGACGGCTGTTCTGCCGCGGATGCCGTGCGTGGTCTCGGCGTGGTAGAGCGAGCTGACGATCGCCTCTTCGACCGCTTCCACAGAGGCCTCGAACACCTTGTCGATGTTATCATCGTAGAACATTCGGCAGGGCAGAATATCGTGGTCGCTGTCATGCGGAATGCGGTTTGCTGTGGTGAAGGCGATCGCGATATCGCCGCTGCCGTTGCCGCAGAACGATCCCACGCGTCCAAGCGAGATCATCGTGCGCTTGGCCACGCGCCCGAGCTGCCGCTCGGAAAGAGGAATATCCGTTGCCAAAATCATGATGATGGAACCACGGTCTCTCGCGTCAGAAGCGCGGGCCTTTCTTGTGTCGTAATGCCGGCCGCCGATCACAAGGTTTCCTGGTGCGCCGAAGTTTGACATGACGAGCGCACCGACCGTATATTTTGCGCCGTCGATCTCCAACACGCGCGAAGCGGAGCCGATACCGCCCTTGAGCCCGAGACAGCGCATGCCGTTTCCGCTGCCGACGCAGCCCTCGGCAAAATCCTGCGCCGCCGTTTCAATGGCATTGCGGACGTCCGCTTCCTGCACATGCATGCCGCGGATATCGTTGAGCGAACCGTCGTTGCACTCGGTGACAAGGCAGTTGACGGTGCCGGTGGTCACCCCGATGTCGGGATTCTGTTCCAGCATGTATTTGCACAGCGCCGTATAGGCGGTCCCGATGCTCATGGTGTTGGTCAGAACAATGGGGGTTTCTATCGTGCCGAGCTCCTGCACCTGCAAAAGGCCGATGCTCTTGCCAAAGCCGTTGATGACGGCGCAGGCGGCCATGACCTTGTCGCGGAACAGATTGCCCCCGTGCGGAAGAACCGCCGTTACGCCCGTGTGGATATCCTTCGCCGGATCGGTCAGCGTGGTGTGACCGACCAATACCCCCGGCACGTCCGTGATGAGATCCTTTTCGCCGCAGGGCCACTTGGCGTGCAGGTCAAGGCTTTTTACATGATCAATTCCCATATATCGGATTCCTTTCTTTTGGCAGCAGCCGCGGCAAAAATTGCCGCGGCTGCTTTTTTGATTTCATCGGTGACTCGATGCCGCCTATCACTTGTTGACGCAGGTGTCGGCGAAGCTGAAGCCGTTTTTCATCTGTTCGCTGGCGCTGCGCAGGACCTTGTTGAGGATCTGCGTGCTTTCCTTTTTCGCCATGGCGCAAAGCTCGTCGTTCGCCTGCGCGGTGAGCGAGAAGTCGCCGCCCTCGCGCATGAGCCTGTCGTACCTGAGGATGAGCTGGCGGCCGCGGATGTTCACCGCGTCCCGATAGCCCCAGACGCTCTGGATGCACGAGCCGTAGCACTTGTCGGCCAGCGCGCCGACAAAGCGGCTGACCCAGTAAAGGTTGTCCGTCTCGGCGTCGAGCGTCACCTTACTCAAGTAATCCGGCATCCGCGCCACGTTCGTATACACCGGCAGCCATGCGGAAAACGTCGTGGAGCCAAAGCACACCCACTCGACACCTTTGATCTCGTCAGGTACGTCGCTGCGGATCTGGCAGATCGTCGTCACACCCGTGCGGTTGATGCCGATGGGGCGGTAGATACCGCTCTTTTCTGCGCTGCGCCCCGCGTAGGGGTCGTAGGGCGTGCCCTGATAGTGGGACGAGAGCAGATACTGGATATCCTCGGCGGCAACCTTGCGCTCAGGCACATACGACCACGGGATGTCGTCGCTCTCGGGCGTAAAGTCCGCGTTCTCACCGTCCCAACGGTAGGTATGCGGCGCAAGGAAGCGCCCCATGAACCATGCGCGCGGCGTGTTGTAGATATGATCCATATCGCGGTGCGAGCCGAAAATATCTCTCGGGTTAAACTTGCCGTTCTGGTTGAGATCCAGATGATATTCTGCGATGAACTCTTTGAGGTCTGCCGAGCAGAGGTGGCACTCCTGCGCGCCGAAGGCATCTTCTAAATCGAACGAATCCATGCCGAACTGGTTCGGGTTGATGACGACGCGATCCTCAGGGATCTTTTTTGCGATCCAGTGGTGGCCGCCGATGGTCTCCATCCACCAGACCTCGTTTTCGTCGTTGAAGGCGATGCCATTCGATTCATAGGTGCCGTACTGCGCGAGGAGCGAGCCGAGGCGCAGCACGCCCTCACGCGCGGAATGGATGTAGGGCAGGACGAGAACGACGATATCCTCCTCGCCGATGCCGCCGCAGCGCTCCTCCTTGCCGTCCTCGGCCTTTTGCAGCTCAACCATCGGGTCGGCTGCGAGCACGCGCGGGTTCGAAGTCGTGGTCTCCGTTGCGGTCATGCCGACGTTTGCGGCGTTGATGCCGGTCGCGGCCCAGATGCCGTGCGCGGGGTCCACGCTCGGGCAGGACGTGTAGCGCATGGGATTCTCCGGCAGCGCGACCTCCACATGGGATTCCACGCTCCGGTAAACCTTCATCTGCTCCTCAGGGTTCACCACGATCAGACGCTTTTCATCAAAGTGGCCGTCGTCCGTCCGTGCGATCATCGTCGAGCGGTCATTGGTCGCCAGCCTGCCGGCCAGCACAGTTGTACAGGGCATATCGTTCGATCTTCCTTTCTCGTTCTATTTCGCGCGGCTTGCGATTTCTGCCAATTATATGCCGCAAAGCCGCCGCTGTAAAGAGGGCGCGCGGCCGGAATGACGAATCATTGAAATAACGGCAGAAATCTGTTATCATGACTGTGTATCGCTTTCTATTACTTGGGGAGAAATGCAGCCATGGTGAATATCGACACGTTTACATTCAGCTTTCTTGATAACATCCTGATCGTTGACAAAAACTACAAAATCGCCTACAGCAACCGCTTCGGCGCAAACAACGACGAGATCTTCGGCGACTACACCACCTCCAGGCTCATCGGGCGCAATTTCTTCGATGCGTTTCCCGAATTTCGAACGCGGGAGAGTCAGATCGTCGAATGCATGAAAACCGGGCGGACGGTCATCGCAAAAAAGCAGCGCTGCAAGGACTATCTTGGCCGCGATTATTACACGAACAGCGTAGCGGTCCCGCTGATGCGGCGGGGCACCATCATCGGCGTGATCGAGCTTTCGATGGATGTCGACGAGCAGGACAATGCGGAAAACAGCGTCAGCAGCCAGAAATTTGACGAGGCCGTGCGCCGCTTTCAGGGCGGAATGGTGTCCTCGTCCTTCGACTCGATTCTGACATGCGACAAGGACACCAAAAACACCGTTGAGAAAACAAGACTGCTTGCCGACACCGCGCTGCCCATTCTGATCTGCGGCGAGACCGGCTCCGGCAAGGAGGTCTTCGCGCAGGCCATCATGGAGCACCGGCGCGTCCCGAAGGAAAAGCGCGTCATTCTGAACTGCGCCGCCGCGCCGGAAAACCTCATAGAATCCATCCTCTTCGGCACGGTGAAGGGCGCTTATACGGGCGCGGAAAATCGCAAGGGCCTCTTTGAGCAGGCAGACGGCGGCACGCTCTTTCTGGATGAGCTCAACTCCATGCCTTATACCGTGCAGGCAAGGTTGATGCGCGTGCTGCAGGACGGTACATTCCGCCCGCTCGGCGCTTCGCACGACAAGACCGTAAACGTCAAGGTCATCGCCGCAATGAACGTGGACCCCGAGCAGGCGGTCAAGGCGCACATTCTGCGAAAGGACCTCTTCTATCGCTTTTCCGGCGGGCTCCTGTTCCTAAAGCCCCTGCGCGAGCGGCCTGATGACATTGAGCTTTTTACCTCTTACTACATGAGCTTCTACTGCCGCATGTACAACAAGAAGGCTGCCGGCATCTCCCCGCAGCTGCGCCGCGCATTTCTCTCCTATTCCTGGGAGGGCAATGTGCGCGAGCTCAAAAACGCCGTTGAGGTGATGGTCAGCCGCGCAAGAGACGGAGAACTTCTGTCGTTTTCGCACCTGCCGGATTACTTGCAGATGCGCATCGGACAGCCCATAGCGCCCGATGCGGTCCCGGAGCTCTGCGACGGGGATGTTTCACTCGACTATGCGGCCGTCATGCACAAAACCGAGCAGGCCCTGCTGCGCAGAGCGCTTGAGGCTTCCAACGGAAACCGCACCAAGGCGGCCGAGCTGCTCGGACTGCCGCGCCAGACCTTCAACTACAAGCTTCGTTCGCTGGACGAGGAATAACAGCAGCAAAGGGCGCCTGTACGGGCGCTCTTTTTTGGCTAAATTTCGCCGGTTTGGCGAAAAATTGCCGCTCATTTTTTGCCATCTCTTATTGTTTCTCTACAAAACAGACAAAATCCGGCCGTTTTTATTGAGAATTCAGAAGAAAAACTTTTTTACATTGCACAGGCCGATTTGGCACGCCCCTTGCTATATGATGGGCAGAAGTTGTACAACTGATCTTTCACCCACCAAATAGAGAAGAGGGATATACCTTATGTTGAAGCAGGACTATCATTTTACCCCCCGCGCGCTGTACCCGGAGCTCAAGGGCAAGCGTGTGGTCGTGACCGGCGGCGCCTCCGGAATCGGCAAGGCCACCGCCAAGCGCTTCGTGCTCGAAGGCGCGCGTGTTGTGGTTTTCGACTATAACGAAAAGGCCTTTGACGCGCTCAAAGAGGAGATCCCCGGCCTTGCCGGGACCGTCAAGGTCGATGTCAGCAGCGAAGAAAGCGTCAAGGCCGCCTTCGCAGAGATGGACAACATCCTCGGCGGCATCGACATTCTCATCTCCAACGCGGGCATCTCGATCCGCAAGAAGTTCATCGAAACCGACTTTGCCCAGTGGAAGCGCGTGATGGGCGTAAATCTGGACGGTATGTGCCTTTGCATCATGGAGGCACTCAAGCGCATGCAGAAGGATAAGAGCAAGGAAAACCCCGGCGTCATCCTCTGCACCGCCTCCACCAACGGCATGGAGGGTCACCCCTTCTATACCGACTATAATGCCTCCAAGGCAGCCGTCATCAATCTTGTCCGCTCCGTGGCGCTCGAGCATGCTCCGTGGATCCGCTGCAACTGCATCTGCCCGGGCTATGTGCTTACCCCCATGCAGGAGGCCGAGTACACGCAGGAGATGTTTGACGAGTGCAACAAGGGCATCCCGATGCAGCGTCATGCCGACCCCGCAGAGGTCGCCGCGCTCTATGCCTTCCTCGCCTCGGACGAGGCAAAGTATATCACCGGCCAGCACATTCCCCTCGACGGCGGTGAAACCGCCTAACCGGCCGCCGCATCTACCTTCTCACCTCTTTTTCTGTCGAAAAGAACGCGCACAGGGCGCGGAGAAAATCGAAAATATCTTCCTGATAACATCCAAAAATCAGAACGTTCAAACTGAGGTTTTTTTAGTCTTTTACCGCGGATCCTCATGTATTTTTGATGGAACCGGACGCCGGACGGCGTAAGCCGTCCGGCTCTGGGATTCCAAATCTGAAAAATTTTACTGTGTTGGCATGAGGGACATGAAAGAAAGGACCTGGAAACATGGAAGAAACCAAAACTTATTTTACCCCGAAACTATGGGTGGCACTTGCCTCTATGGCATTTCTGATCGCGGCCATGTGCAGCGCGATCTTCATCACCGGCCAGCAGCTCCATACTCCTCCTTTGAAGTGAACATCAAGGGCACCATCACCGACTTTGCGAGCGCGCCAAAGGCACGAACGCCTTCCCGGGATCACATTCAAACAAAAAGAGGCACAATTCTTCAAATGAATTGTGCCTCTTTCCGCTTTTTGATTCGATTGCCGCGAAGCGATCCGCAGCGCAGCGTTTTTCTAAAAAACGTCCGTCTTCGCAGCCGCACCAGCCGCTTCTTTACAGCTCGATCGATGCAGGGAACGCCTCCTTGCGCAGGATGCCCCACATCTTATCGATATAGGAAAGCGTGTAAAAATTCTCGTAGTAGTGGTAGGAAAACGCGCCTTTCAGCGTCATTTCGTATGTGCCGTCATGCTCCGTGACAAGGCCGAGGCGTTTTGCAAGCCAAAGCTCCATCCCGTACATTTTCTTGAGCGGCACGCCGAAGAAGGCTTCAAAGTCAGCGGCGTTCACCCTTGTGCTGTACGCCGTCCAGAACAGCCAGTAGATCATTCGCTGCCGCCTCGTAAAGCGGAGCGTCAGCGAGGTCGCAAGGCTGCCCGAGCCGATCCTCTCGCAGTAGGCACCTACATCAAAGGTGTTGATCTTGAACTGCTCTTTGAAAAGACTCGTGGCCGAGCAGCCGAAACCGAGGAAGTTATCCCGGGTCATGGACGAGTAGCTCGCGTTCGGCTCGTTTGAGAAGGTCCAGATGGAACTGCGCGGATAGCCCCGGCTCATGCAGTAGCGCGTGATGGCGTCCAGCAGTTCCCGCTTTTCTCTTTTGGGCATTGCCGCAACGGGGCTGTCCGTAAAAGTAAAGTCGATAAAGGGATAGATGGCGACGTGATTCGCTCCCAGCGAGAAGGCCGCGTCAATGTCGGCGCGCAAGTCCTCGCAGGTCTGCCCCGGCAGGGCGAAGATGAAGTCCATCGAGACTGTTTCAAAGGGGACCGCCGCGAGGGCCGCCGCCATCGCCGCGGTATCGACCCCCTTCCTGCCGAGGATCCTCTGATACTTGTCCGAAAAGGACTGGATACCGATGCTGATCTTCGTCACGCCCGCTTCCTTCAGCGTTTGCAGCACCTCGACCGTCACATTGTCGGGGTGAAGCTCAAGGCCGATTCCCTCGGTGATGATGAAGTGTTCGCCGAGCGCGTCTACGATCTCCTTGATGCGATTTGCCGCAAGCGCGGGCGTTCCGCCGCCGAAATACAGGCTGGTCGCCTTTTTCCGCCCCGGATGCTGCCCGCCAACAAGGTGTATTTCCTGAATCAGAGAATCAATATACCGCTCGCATAGCTCCGCGGAATAGCGCACCTTGCAGTAAGGGCAGAAGTTGCAGATGCTCTTGCAGAAAGGGATATGGACATAAAGCCCCAGGCTCTCGCACTCCGCAAACGGTAAAGCCTGATCATATTCACTTTTGAAGGTGAAAGGCCGCACGCTCCGCGTGAGCCACATTCTTGTTAAGCTCGTAAAGAAGTGCATGGCTCGCTCCTAAATGTACTTTAAGTAAGTGCGGAGCATCTCGAAGATGATCCTGGGATTGCCGCGGAACAAAAGCGTATATTCCGCAACAAAAAAGTACCCGCACTGCTCGCAGAGGCCGGGCACGTCGATGCAGCGCCCGCAGGTGGATATCTTTCCGTCCTCCATCACGACGCACTGGTGGCAGGGCGTCGGAAAGCGGTTCTCGATGAGATAGGGGAAGGCGCTTTTCAGGTTAAAGACCGGCGCGCCCTCTTTCATCATCTGCGCGATCACATCGCAGCAGGCGGCCTTTTCTTCTTTGCTCAAGGCAAGCTCCCTCGTGTCGGGGTACGGCGTATGGAAATTGAAGGACACCGCCCGCACGTTTTTCGTGTCGCGCGCGGCGATACATACATCGCGCACATGGTCCTTGTTGATCTGGTTGATCGCCATGTAAAAGCAGATGTTATCCGCGCTCGCGTTGGCGATATTTTGCATGATGGTGTCGTACGTATCGCCGCGAATTGCATTGTGGCGCTCCCTGTCGCCGTCCAGGCTCAAAAGGATCAGATCCGCCTCCGGAAGATCGATGGGAAGCGTGCCGTTCGTCACGACATTCACAATGAGAAAGCCCATGGTCTTCGCCTCGATAACCAGCTCTCTCAGCGTGCGCTCGCCGTCGCGCCAGAGGAAGGTCTCGCCGCCGCAGAAGAAGAGGATACGCACACCCATATCGTAGAGCTGCTGCATCTCCCGGCGGATCTTCTCATAAGGGTGGATGATTGCCGTGATGTTATTGACCGAGCAGTGCTTGCAGTGCAGGTTGCATTTGTCGGTCAAAATCACCGTCCCGAGGATCGGCTCTTTTTTCCGCAGCAGGATCGTTTTTACGCCGAAGGCGGCAAAGTGCAGAAACGAGGATGGCTTCATGGTGTTCCTCCGTAAATATTATCGCGCGAGCGCTTCTTCGCCGCGGTGCAGCGCGTTCCAGTCGTCGATGAACTCGTCCGTGCTCCAGTCGATGTCGTTATTCTCGGGATGTTCGATGCAGCCGTCGGACGCTTCGGCGATTTTGGCCGCCTCATCGCGTGTCAGGGACGAAAGGTAACGTATGCGGATCTCGTCGATCAGCTCCCAGTAGGCGGCGCGGGCGAAGGAATCGAGATCCGCGGGCTTGATCCCGAGAAGGCCGGCGATCGCCTCCTGCTCGCGCGCGTCGCAGCGGTCCTGAATGGCTTCGAAAATATCGTCCGCGTCGCCGCCGTACCGGCTCAGCAGGCCGATGAGGTTCGATTCGGGAAAAAGTTCCGCAAAGCGGGCGGAAACAGTCTTCTTGCTCATAAAAAGTTCTCCTTGTCGAGGCATTGTGTTGACCATAGTGTCACACAACAGCGCCCAAAAGTCAACACGGATGCATTCTTCTCTCGACGGGCGGGCACTTTCCTGCTATACTGAGGACAAGAAACAAGCAGAAGAAAGGACTTGCCGCCATGAACTACACTTCCGCCGAAGCAAATAAGCTCTTGAAGAAACTCAACGACGAATATACCGCGCTGCTCGACAAGGAAACCCGCAGCCGCGACTTTCGCGCCGCGATGGGCGAGGACGTTGCGTCCGTGCGCCCCGCCTACGATTACGTCGAGACGCAGGCACGCCTTGCAGCGCTCGAAGAGAAGATTCGCCGCCTCAAGCACGCGATCAACTGCTTCAATACGACGCATTTTGTCGACGGCTTTGACATGACCATCGATGAGATGCTGGTCTATATCCCGCAGCTCACAAGGCGCAAGAATAAGCTCCTTGAGATGAAAAGCAGACTTCCCAAGGAGCGTGTCGAGGAGCAGTACGGCCGACAGTCGAACATCATCGACTACCGCTACGCGAACTACGACATCGCTCTCGTAGAGGCGGACTATGAAAAGGCCGCCGATGAACTCTCCCGCGCGCAGCTCGCGCTTGACGCGGTGAACGGCCGGGAGACCTTTGAGCTTAGCGAATGAATTCTTTCCGTCGTCTCCATACGAATGCCGGACTATTTTGATAACAGAGTCACGATCTCCGTAAGTGTTTATGGTTCGGTGAGAGCATCGGTTATTTGAACGGTTATTTGTTATGCCGCCCCGTGTTCAATGTTCGGGGGACAACGATTGCGGCGCCGATGGAGCGAGAAAACTTTTTTGGGGGCCGAAGTACGGTTACAGGCTCCCCGCTTATAAAACGGACGCCGCCCGGGGGCAAGCGTCCTGCACAGGACTTATCAAAAAAGTCTGCCGAACCGCATGGGGTTCGGCAGACTTTTCTCTTTGTTTGCGTCAGCACGGCGGTTGGTCTTTCTCAGCCGCTCAGCTCGCGGATCTCCGTCTGAATGAGTTTGCCCGCCGCAGCGGCGAGCTGATCCATGCGGCGGATGCGGGCAAGGTCGCGGCCGTAGATGGTATTCGCGGCGGGAACGCTTGCATTCTCGCCCATGAAGACGGCGGCGACGCGCACGCCCTCAGCGCGCAGTGCGCGCACCTCCTCGGCGGTGTCGTCGATGCCGGCCTGCCCGTCGTATTCCCGGCTGAGGGGGATCTTGCCGCTCGGCAGAATTTTGTGGCTGTCGTCCGGGCTTGCGTCGGTCAGCAGGATGAGCAGGTGCTTGTCCGCGGGCGCGGACTTCATCAGCTCTCCCGCCGCACGCAGCGCAAGGCCGTCGCGGTTCCACCCGGCGGCAAAGTAGTCGAAGACCCTGCGCTCGCCGTTCTTGTCGCCAAAATCCTTCAAAATGCGCAGCACCGTGTAGCCGCGCAGGCTGCAAAAGCTCGTCACGCGCACAGGGATGGCGCAGGAGGCGAGGCTCTTTGCAAGAATATAGCCCTGAATGGCGATCGTCTCCTGGCAGTGCAGACGCGAGGCCGAGCCGTCGAGCATCACATCGACCGTGAAGCCGGGGCGCGGCTCTTCGTCGCTGCGTAAGAATACACGATCGTCGCGCAGCACCGGCTCGCGCCAGACGCGCGTGCCGTCCAGGCGGCCCTGCCGGGCCGTCACGTCCGTGGGCTGCTGGTGGATAAGCATGCAGTTGCAGATCTGCTCCGTCAGGCGCAGCAGCGCGTTCTCATAGAGCGCGTTGTCGCGCGAAAAGGCAGCGCGGTTGCGCTTGGCCTGTTCCTCCGCCTGTTCAAAAAGACGCTTTGTGTCGGCACTCATGGGCTGATCCGGCGCGCTCTCCCCCTTGGTGAACCACAGGTGGCAGCCAAGGTGGCTGCCGGTGCAGAGCTGCTGCTCGATGCGCGCAAGGCGCTGGGGAGAATAGATGCTGCGGCCGAAGCAGCGCTCGATATAGTCGCGGTCCTGCCCCTCGCGCTCATTGGAGCGCAGGTGCGATCTCAGCGCGTTCGATGCGCGCACCATGCCGTTTTCGCCCGCCGCAGCGGAGCGGCCGATCGTCAGATCGTCCGTGCGGACGATCTCCGTCGGCAAAAGCTTTGTGAGCAGCGGCGCCCACTTGTCGCCAAAGTGCAGGCGCAGCGGCTCTTTTTTGTGCACGCTTCCGTCGAATTGCAGATACTTTTCAAAGGCCGCGAGCACCGCGGCCTCTATTTCGTCCCCGCTCATCGTATCATGGCAGGCAAGGGCCGTCGAAAGTCCCTTTTCCCACGGCGCGAGCAGCGGCGGCTTTTGCGAAAGCACCGCCTTCCATCGCGCGGACTGGAGCGCGTAGACGAGCTGGTTCTTGTCCATCCACTCCTGACGCGAGAGCTGATATTCGGATGCAAAGAATTCCGTGGCGTGCGCGCGCCGCAGCTCCTCGAGCACAGGCCGATCGGGGAGCTCTTTTTCATATGCGGCGTTTTCCAGCGCCAGCCATGCAAGATCGTCAAAGGTCGCCTGCCGCACATCGCCCGTCCAGTGTGCAAAAAGGCGGCGCGGCATCTCGTCGCCGAACCACTTGTGCACAAATCCGATGACGCAGTTCATATAAAAGTCCGGTTTTCCGTCCGCTTTGAGCGCCAGAAACTGCGGCTCAAAGGTATAGTCCCCGCACGCCGTCCATACGAGGTTGATCGCCCGCCGCTGCTGGGCGGAATAGCCTGCCGTCTCCATATCAGTCAGAAAAGAGGCGGCTTCTGTCGAGCTTTGCGGGGATGCGCGCGGCGATCACGTCGCGGATGAGCCCCTGCTCATAAGCGTCGAAGGCCTTGTTTGTAATGCCCATATCGAGCGCGGTTCCCGCGCTCACGCCGCGCCGGATCAGGCGCAGCGCATCGAGAAGACCGCGCAGATCCAGCGCCTTTTCCGAGATCTCCGCGTTTTCACACTTCTTTTGCAGGTCAAGGAAGAGCTGCACGAACTGCCCGCAGTATTTTTTCTCAAGTGTCGGGAATTCGTCGCCGAGCAGACGCGCAAGACCGCTTTCGTCGATCGGCGGCATCTGGATGACGACAAAGCGCGAGGTCAGTGCCTCGTTCAGCTCGCGCGTGCCCGCGTAACCGTAGTTCATCGTGCCGATGAAGCGCGCGGCGGGATCGACCTCCACGCGCTCGTAGCCGGGAACGTCGATGGCGCGGCGGAAGTCGAGCGTCGCATGCAGCACGGCCAGCGCCTCGTTTTTCGCCATATTGATCTCGTCGAGCACACCGAAGCCGCCATTCCTCGCGCAAAGGTACACCGGCCCCGGACGGAAGCGGACCTCGCCGCCTTCAAAGGTGTCCATGCCGATGAGGCTCGCCGCGTCCATGTTGACATGGAACGACACATCCCACGCGGGGCGCGCGAAAGCCTGCGCGAGGTTTTCCGCCAGCACGTTCTTGCCCGTCGCCTTGCTGCCCGCGAGCAGCAGGTTTTCCCCGCACAAGATGGCGGCGGCGGCCGCCTCCCACACGTCCTTACCGTAATAATGATAGCGCGGCTTCGGCACGCGGTCTTGCAGCTCCGGCGGCGTCGGATACTGCGCGCGGAACGCCCGAATGCCATCGAGAAGCTCAGCGCTGAACCCCTCCTGCTTCAAAAAATCCAACATTTTCGATCACTCTTTTCGCTTGCGTGCCCTGCACGCCTTCTTTCGCCCTCATCATAGCACGCGAAAAGGAGTTTGCAAGGCCTATTTCCGGTTTTTTTCAAATCTCTAACACGCCGCCCTCCCTCCGCGCCGACGCGGGAGAGCCCCCGGCGGCACGAAGCGATCCTGTTACGTCTCGTCCGCAAGATACCGCATCGCGCCGCAGGTGAGCAGCGCGCTGCCGCGCGGCAGGATGTCCTCGTTGAAAACGACGCTCTCGTTGTGCATGGGCTTTCCGTAGCGCGCGTCCTCCTGCGCCGTGCCCGCGCCCAGCAGCAGATACGCGCACGGCAGCTCGTAGGTGTAGGAGGCAAAGTCCTCCGAGCCCATGCCGCCCTCGCTCAGGCGATAGACGCTTTTTTCGCCGAAGAGCGCCTCCGCGCACTGCGCCATCCGCTCGGTGAGCGCCGCGTCATTTTGAAGCGGCGGCGCGCTTGCAAGCTCCTCAACGACCGCGCTGCCGCGGAAAGCCTTTGCCGTCGCCTCCGCGATCTCTCCGATGCGGCGCAGGATCTGCGCCGTCACATCGCGGTCAAACGTGCGGATGGTCCCCTCCATCACCGCCTCCTGCGGGATGATGTTGGGCGCCTGCCCCGCGCTGAAGCGG
Organism: uncultured Eubacteriales bacterium; assembly: GCA_900546295.1. Classification (GTDB taxonomy): domain Bacteria; phylum Bacillota; class Clostridia; order Oscillospirales; family Oscillospiraceae; genus Hominicoprocola. The sequence continues at coordinate 25,825 of URCK01000012.1, forward strand.
CCCAGGGTCACGATGGCGGGCGTCTTTGCGTTCAGCTCGCGCGCCGTGATCTCCTGAAGGGCAAGGTAGATGTGCGCTGAGATGTTGATCGGGTCAACGCCCGTCTCCGGCATTGCCCCATGGCAGCCGACGCCGGAAACCGTGATGCGAAACAGCGTGCAGCCTGCCATAAACGTCCCCTTGCCGCACAGCACAAGGCCCGACGGCGTGCCGGAGTTCACATGCAGCGCCAGCGCCGCGCCCGGCTTCGGCGCATCCAGAACGCCCGCTTTGAGCATGGCCTTCGCGCCCGTAAAGCCCTCCTCGTCGGGCTGGAAGACGAGCTTCACCGTGCCGTTCAGCTCCGATTGGTGCGCGCGCAGAAGTTCCGCCGCGCCCAGCAGCATGGCCGCGTGCATATCGTGCCCGCAGGCGTGCATATTTCCGTTTTCCGAGCGGAAGGCAAGGTCGGTCTTCTCCGCCACCTTGAGCGCGTCCATGTCTGCGCGCAGCAGCACGCAGCGCCCCGTGTCTTTTCCCGTGATCTCCGCGACCACGCCGCCGCCAAGTCTGCGCGGCGCATAGCCCATCTCGCGCAGGCGCTGCTCGACAAATCGCACTGTCTGCGGCAGTTCCGCTCCCACCTCCGGCGCGCGGTGGATCGTCCGTCGGTCTGAGAGGATCGCATCCCTGTGCGCCATGCTCTCTTGCAGTAATTTCGTTGCATCCATGGTATCATTCCTTCTTTCTTATCGCTGTACGGCCTGTTTCTTTTCCCTTCTCCGCGCCGCCGCGTGCCGCACAAGCTCGCAAAGCGGCAGGAGATATAGATAGCATGCCAGTGCAATACTCGCCGTCGGCGCGCCGACGGTCGAAAGCGGCGTCGCCCCCGCGATCGACCATGGGATGAGCGGCGCGACGAGCACGGCGCTGTTTTCAAGGTTGATGGCAAACTCCTCCTCGTCCTTTTGCGACGGCGCGCAGAGCTGATGCGTCAGGATGATCGTCAGCGTCTGGTTGCAGGCAACAAGCCCCGCGAGCAGTGCCGTCAAAAGCATGGAGGTATAGGGTGAGGTGCGCTCGCTGAGCGCCGTGATGCGCTCGCAAAGGCGGTCGAGCAGCCCCGTTTCGCGGAAGATGCCGGAATAGGCCGACGAGATCATCACGATCATCGACACGCGCAGCATCGAGAGGATCCCCCCGCCGTTGAGCATCGCGCCCACCGCCGCATCCGCCGCCGTATAGCCGAAGACCGCCGTTCTAAGGAGCGTCAATGCGTCCATGTGACGCAGGATTACGCACAGCAGCAAGGATGCGAGGATGCTCGCCGCCATCGCCCGCTTGACCTTCACGCGGAAAGCCGCCAGCACCAGAATGAGCACCGCCGGCAGGCACATAATAGGAAGGAGCGTCATCTCGCGGCCGTAAAGCGGCCACAGGTCCGCCTTTGCGCCGCCATCGCCGCGCGAGAGGCCCAGCGCAAGGTAAACGGCACAGCTCAGGAGGAACGGCACAAGCCCCGTTTTGACCATGCGGCGGATGTTGTCGTAAATGTCGGTTCCCGTCAGCTCGCTCACAAGCAGCGCGCTCGTTGAAACCGGCGAGCAGCGGTCGCCGAAGTAGACGCCCGAGAGCATCGCCCCGCCCAGCAGCAGCGGGTCCATCCCCATCGACACGCCAACGCTCACGCAGATGGTGCCCATCGTCGCCGCTGTGCCGAAGGCCGTGCCCGTCAGCACGGACACGCCGCAGTTCAAAAGGAAGGTCATCAGCAGCAGTATCTTCGGCTGGATAAGATCCACCGCGCAGCAGATGATGAGCGGCAGCGCGCCGCAGGCGCGCCAGAAGGCCGTCAGCACGCCGATGAGCTGGAACACGAGCAGCACGCTTCCCGACGTTTTCACGCCCGCACCGATCATCTTTCCCAGCGCCCGCCATGAATAGCCCTGTTTTTTCCCGTAGAAAACAAAAATCACCAGTCCCGCCGAAAGCGCATAGAGGATGTTCCCTCCCAGCGCAAGACACACCAGCAGTGAAGTGCAGAATGCTCCGATCGCGATCATAGCCGTCCCCTCCGTTCTCTGCCGTATTATACCACGCCGCTTTCTTTCTGAAAAGCGCAAAGAAAAGTGTGTGCTTTTTCGCCGCGATTTTACACGAATTTTACAATTCTCCGCTTGCAGATTTGACAAATGGGATTTATTCTCTATTATGGTCAAGAATGAATGTGAAAAAGGAAATGAAAAGATATGGATATCTTCAACGTACTGACGATGATCGGCGGGCTTTCGCTCTTTCTCTTCGGCATGAATCTCATGGGTCAGGCGCTCGAGCGCCGCGCGGGCGATAAGCTCCGCTCCCTGCTCGACCGGATGACGAGCGGCGTTTTCGCAGGCTTCCTCACGGGTCTTTGCATCACCGCCATCATCCAGAGCTCCTCTGCCACCACCGTCATGGTGGTCGGCTTTGTCAACTCCGGCCTCATGACGCTGCGTCAGGCAATCAACGTCATCATGGGCGCGAACGTCGGCACGACGGTCACCGCCTGGCTCTTGAGTCTCAGCGGCATCGACTCGGGCAATGTCTGGGTGCAGCTTTTGAAGCCCAGCTCCTTCACGCCCATTCTTGCGCTTATCGGCATCATCAACTATATGTTCTGCCGCAGCAGCAAGAAAAAGGACACCGGCATGATCCTGCTCGGCTTTGCAACGCTCATGTTCGGCATGGAGACGATGAGCGGTGCCGTCGCGGGGCTCAAGGATGTGCCTGCCTTTACGGATCTTTTCATTGCCTTTAAGAATCCTGTCCTCGGCGTACTCGCCGGTGCGATCCTCACCGCCGTCATTCAGTCGAGTTCGGCGTCCGTCGGTATTTTGCAGGCGCTCGCCGTCACCGGCTCTGTGAGCTACGCCGCGGCCATCCCCATCATCATGGGGCAGAACATCGGCACCACCGTCACGGCCATGATCTCCTCGATCGGCACGAACAAAAACGCCAAGCGTGCCGCTGTTGTGCACCTTCTTTTCAATGTCATTGGCGTTGTGGTGCTGCTCACGCTCTTTTGCATCGTGCGCGCGGCGTTCGCTCCCGCGCTTTTGAACGAATCCGCCACGATGTACGGCATCGCCGTCGCGCACTCGGCATTCAACCTTCTCTGCACGGCGATCCTCCTGCCCGCGGGCAGCCTTCTTGAAAAGCTTGCCTGCCGCATCGTGCCCGACGATGCGCGCGTTGAGGTCGTCACCGAACTTGACGAACGTCTGCTGCCCACGCCCTCGCTCGCCCTGCGCCAGAGCCGCGCTGTCGCCTGTGAGATGGCCGAGTGCTCCGTGCGTGCGCTGAACAATGCCCTCACCGCACTCACCGCCAACACGCCTGAGCTCGCCCAGAGCATCCGCGACGACGAGGAGCGCTGCGACCACTATGAGGACATCCTCGGCACCTATCTTGTCAAGCTCAGCGCGCAGAAGCTGGGCCGCGCCGAGAGCGAGGAATCGACCGAGCTTTTGAAGACCATCGGCGACTTTGAGCGCATCTCCGACCACGCCGTCAACATTCTCTCCTCCGCCGAGGAGATGACGCGCAAAAACCTCACCTTTTCCGCCAATGCGAAAAATGAGCTCATCACCATCACCTCCGCCATCCGCGAGATCCTCTCGCTCGCGCTCAAGGCCTTTGAGCGCCGCGACAACGACATCGCCTCGCAGGTGGAGCCTCTTGAGCAGGTCATCGACACGCTCAAAGAGCAGATGCGCACGCGTCACATTCTGAGAATGCAGCAGGGCCAGTGCAGCATCGAGGCGGGCTTTGTCCTCTCAGACCTCCTCACGGACTTGGAGCGCACCTCCGACCACTGCTCCAACATCGCCGGCTGCATCATCGACGCAAGCCACCACAACCTCAACCTGCACGAAACGCTCCGCGAGGCCAAGGCCGCGGACAGCGGCTTCCAGAGCACCTTCCACTCCTATGCGGAAAAATATCAGCTCCCCCTCCCCCCCACCGAACAGACGCTGTGATTTTTTCTTGTCAAGGCTCACATTCTCTGCTATACTATGTAGCCGAAATGTACGTGCGGCGACAGCGCCGGACGAAGAAAGGAAGATAGACTATGGACGCCATTTATGAGATCGACCTGCAGGACTGCCCCTATTGCCGCGGCACCGGCACGGTCGAGGATGAGCAGGGCTGGTGCGTTTATGTCACCTGCCTCGACTGCGGCGCGCAGACCGCGCACGCGAGCTACGAAACGCCCGAGGAGCGTTTGGCCGCCGCGCAGCAGGTCGCGCACCTGTGGAACATCGGCAAGGTCCTCAACCCCGGCGTGGGCGACTGAGCCTGCCGGATATGTAAGAAAAGGACGGAAAGCGCTGCTTTCCGTCCTTTTTGCCGCTCAACCGCCGTTTGAGCGTGCGAAACTTTCCCTCCATTGCGCGCTCAACCGCAATGGGCTATACTGAGCACATCAAGGACGTCCTCACTTTACAGGAAACGGAGTTTTGCCTTTATGAATATCGACATTGGCAGCAAGATCAAAGCACTGCGCCTATCCAAAAGCATGACGCAGGAACAGCTGGCAAAAGCCCTCCACGTGAGTGCGCAGGCCGTAAGCAAGTGGGAGATCGGAGTTTCCCATAGTTAAAGATACCACACCAAATATGATGAACCCACGCTTATAC
>URCK01000013.1 GCA_900546295.1 uncultured Eubacteriales bacterium
TCCGCATGGCTTACGTCATCGAAAGCCACAAGCTCGAGCGGGCCATGGACATTCTTAAAAAGGCCATTGAGGTCTATAACGCGAGATAAACTGAGAGAAAGAGGAGAGAGAAGCAATGATCCGTCATATCGTCATGTGGAAGTTCCGCGAGGGCACCGAGGAAAAGGCCAACGAGTTTCTCACGAAGCTCGCTGCGCTCGACGGCGTGATATCGCAGCTCAAAAAGTGCGAGGTCGCAAGAAACGTCGGCGAGGGCAACTACGACGCCGTGCTCGTTACCGAGTTTGAGAGCATGGACGATCTGAACGCCTACAAGGTCGACCCCCGCCATGTCGCCGTGAGCGACATCTGCAAGTCCATCCGCGCTGACCGCGTGGCCGTGGACTACGAATTCTAATCAAAAGCAAAGAGCGCCGTAAGGCGCTCTTTGCTTTTGAGGGGGAATGCGCTCCGCGGCAGCGCACGCGCCGTAGGCGCGCACGTTTGCGGAGCGAGAGGAGTTTTTTCTGACGCGCATGTCGTCAGAAAAAACGATCTCAATTTTTTCACGCCCGCGGGCGCAAAATGGTTTTGATTATTTTTGTCGCGACCTGCGCGTGACAAAAAATACTTTGCGCGAAGCGTGTGTCGCAGCCACCCTACGGGTGGCAAGGCACAAAGCGCAGCGAAACTTTTTCAAAAAAGAGGCCATTTATGGCCTCTTTTTTGAGCTGCAACTGCTGGTTGCTAACTTTTCAACCCCGCTTGGTGGACTTTTTGCCGCTTTTTTGCTAAGCTGAACGCAGAAATTCTGTAAAGGAGAACCCCTCACATGACACTGGGAGAGAACATTGTGCGCCTGCGCACACAGAAGAATTGGTCGCAGGGCGACCTTGCCGACGCACTGGATATTTCGCGCCAGAGCGTTTCCAAATGGGAAACGGACGCATCCGTGCCCGAGCTTGAAAAGCTTTTAAAGCTCTCCGAGCTCTTCGGTGTGACGCTTGACGAGCTCGTGCGCGGCGAGGACGCGCCGCAGAGCGAGCCTGCCGCGGCGGAAGTGCAGACCGATCCTTCGTCCTTTGCGCCGCAGGCTGTGCCCGCGCGGGATAAGAGCCGCAGCATCATCGGCACGGTGCTGCTGTGCACCGGCGCGGTCATCGTGCTTTTGTTCCTGCTGCTGTTTGGCAGCATCTTCTCAGGGCTTCTTTTCGGCGCGCCGTTTTTCCTCTGCGGTGTCATCTGCCTTACGGCGAAGAACCGTGTCGGCCTCTGGTGCGGCTGGGCGGTCTATGCCTGCGTCGATCTCTACCTCCGCTTTGCGACCGGCCTTTCGTGGACGACCGTCTTTATGACGCATCTCTGGACGCCGGAGATGAACTATATGCGCCTTGCCATCTCGTGGGTGCAGCTCCTCGGTATGCTTGTGATGACCGTCTGTACGGTGTGCTCCTACCGCACGCTCAGACTGAGCGCGACGAAAAAAGAGGTCACATGGCTTGCTGCCGGCTGGTTTGCCGCGCTTGTCGCGCTGCCGCTCTTGATGAGCTACGGTGTCATGCCGCTGCTGCTCGACGATCTCGGCAATTACAGCAACATTTCGCCGTACTTCCTTCTGAATGTCGTCTACAGCTACGCGCGCCTTGCGCTCGTCAATATTCTTCTGGTGCGTTCACTCGCCGTATGGCGCGCAAAACGGGAAGAGAAGAAAGCAAATAAGTGAATCAGATGCAAAAAAAGCGGACCGCATTGCGGTCCGCTTTTTTGATGCAAATATGACTTACTTCTTGCTCTTCTCCAGCGCGGCAAGCTTGAGGCAGCAGCAGAAGACCGCCATCGCCTGCTCGAGCTCCTCGACCGGGGGCAGCGACGGGGCGACGCGGATGTTGCTGTCAAGAGGGTCATGGCCGTACGGATAGGTCGCGCCCGCGCTCGTCATCACAACGCCCGCTTCCTTGCAGAGCGCCAGTGTGCGCTTGGCAAGGCCGGGGGCCGTGTTCACGGAGACGAAGTAGCCGCCCTTGGGCGTGTGCCAGCTCGCAATGCCGAGCGGCGCGATCTCGCGTTCAAGCGTAGAGACGACCATGTCGAACTTCGGCTTTAAGATCCTGGCGTGCTCCTTCATCAGCGCGAGCGTGTGATCCCTGTTTTGCAGGTACCTGACGTGGCGCAGCTGGTTCATCTTGTCGAAGCTGATGGCCTGAATGCCGATGAGCTTGCACATGTACTCCATGTTGGCCTCGCTGCACGCAAAGCAGGCGATGCCCGCGCCCGGGAGCGTAATTTTGCTCGTGGAGGCGAACTCGAAGACCATGTCGGCGTTGCCGTACTTCTCGCACTCGCTCAAAATGTCCTTGAACGGGACAAAGTCGCCATCGAACTCGTGGACGCAGTAGGCATTGTCCCACATGAGGAGGAAGTCCGGCGCGGCAGGCTTCATCTTTGCGATGCGCTCAACGGTCTCGTCGGAATAGATGATGCCGTCGGGGTTCGAATACTTCGGCACGTTCCACATGCCCTTGACGCTCGGGTCCCTGATGAGATTTTCGACAATGTCCATATCGGGGCCGTTTTCGGTCATGGGAATGGTGATGAGCTCAAAGCCGAAGCTCTCGGTCACCTTGAAGTGGCGGTCATAGCCCGGCGCGGGGCAGAGCCACTTGACGCTCTCTTCCTTGCACCACGGCCGTTCGCTGTGCAGCAGGCCGTGCGTGTAGGCCTTGGAAACCGTGTCGTACATGAGCTGGAGGCTCGAGTTGCCGCCGGCGAAGACCTGAGAGGTCTTGCAGCCGAGGATATCAGCGAACAGGGCGCGTGCGCTCTCCAGGCCCTTGAGCTCGCCGTAGTTGCGGGCGTCCACGCCGCCGTCTACGCAGTCCTCAGGCTTGCTCAGCGCGGTCAGAATGCCGCTGACGAGGTCGAGCTGCTTCTTGCTCGGCTTGCCGCGCGCCATGTTGAGCTTGAGGCCCTTGGCCTTCCAGCCCTCGTATTCAGCGGATACCTTGTCGTATTCCCGCTGCCATTCGGCGGCGGGCAGATCCATGTAGCCCATTGTGAAGTCTCCTTTTCCATTGGTGGGATTTGATGAGGAAAATTATAGCACGGCCCCGGGAGAAATACAAGTGTCCGCGTGAAAGAAGCGTTGTTCCGGGACAGGGCGCTGCGACAGATGGATTTCCTTGGTCGATTTTCGTTATCCCATTCAAAACAATCATGGGTCGTCATGAGAAAATTGTTGAAAATGCGAAGATGAGCGCGATATAATAGACCACAGTTGCCCCAACCAACTGATGGAGGAAGAGAATGAATACAAACAGAGAAAGGGTGCTGTCGATCATCGCTGCGCACGGGAGCGACAGCTCCGGCCTGATCGCCATTTTACAGGACGTGCAGGCGGCGTACAACTACCTCAGTGAGGAGAACCTCACGCTCATTGCCGATACGCTCGGCATCAGCATTTCCAAGGTCTACAGTGTGGCGACGTTCTATGAGAACTTCTCGCTCGAGGCCAAGGGAAAGCACATCATCAAGGTCTGCGCGGGCACGGCGTGCCATGTGCGCAAGTCCGGCCCGATCTATGACGCAGTGCACGAGTATCTGGGACTGCACGGGAAGAAAAAGACATCGGACGACGGCCTTTTCACGCTGGAAACGGTCGCCTGCCTCGGCGCGTGCGGCCTTGCGCCGGTCATGACGATCGACGGCGAGGTGCACGCGAAGATGGACCCGGAGACGGCGCTTGGGCTGCTTGCGGAGATCCGTGCAAAGGAGGGCGCGCAGAATGGCTGAACTGACAAGAGAGAGCCTGAACGCACGGCGCGTGCAGGCCAAGGCGCTGCTGGCGGCCGATCGGCGTGAGATCCTCGTCTGCGCCGGTACGGGCTGCATTGCGGGCGGCTCGCTGAAGATCTACGACTATTTGAAGGCGGAGTGCGAAAAGCGCGGGCTCAAGACGCGTGTTGCGCTGCGCGATGAAAACGGCGACGACGCTATCCACTTCAAAAAGAGCGGCTGCCACGGCTTTTGCGAGATGGGTCCGCTGCTCGAGATCAAGCCCGAGGGCGTTCTCTACACGCACGTCAAGCTTGAGGACTGCGACGAGATCATCGAGCGCACGATCCTCGGCGGCGAGATCATCGACCGCCTTCTCTACGAGCTGGGCGGCGTGAAGTATGAGGGGCACAACGAGATCCCCTTCTATGCCAAGCAGCAGCGCGTGGTGCTGGAAAACTGCGGCACGACCGACGCGGTGGACATTGACGAATACCTTGCCCACGACGGCTATGTTGCCTTTGAAAAGGCGCTTTTTGAGATGACGGACGAGGAGATCTGCCGTGAGATCCTCGATTCCGGCCTGCGCGGCCGCGGCGGCGCGGGCTTCCCCGCGGGCAAGAAGTGGGACAGCGTCCGCCGCCAGCCTAAGGGAAAGAAATATGTGGTCTGCAACGGCGACGAGGGCGACCCCGGCGCGTTCATGGACCGCTCTGTGATGGAGGGCAACCCTCATTCGGTCATCGAGGGCATGATGATCGCCGCGCTTGCCGCCGGCAGCGACGAGGGCTACATCTATGTCCGCGCGGAGTATCCGCTGGCGGTGGAGCGCCTGCGCATCGCCATTGCCAGAGATGAGGAGCTGGGTCTGCTCGGCGACAACATCATGGGCACGGATTTCTCCTTCCACCTGCATATCAACCGCGGCGCGGGCGCCTTCGTCTGCGGCGAGGGCAGCGCCCTGACCGCATCGATCGAGGGCAAGCGCGGTATGCCGCGCGTCAAGCCGCCGCGCACGGTGGAGCAGGGCCTGTGGGCAAGACCCACGGTGCTCAACAACGTGGAGACCTATGCCAATGTTCCATGGATCCTCCTGCGCGGCAGCGCGTGGTTCCACAGCATCGGCACGGAAAGAAGCCCCGGCACCAAGGCCTTCGCCCTGACGGGCAACGTTGTGAATACGGGCCTTATCGAGGTGCCGATGGGCACGACGCTGCGCGAGATCATCTTCGATATCGGCGGCGGCATCAAGGACGGCAAGAAGTTCAAGGCAGTGCAGATCGGCGGCCCCGCGGGCGGGTGCCTGACGGAAGAACACCTCGATATGCCGCTCGACTTCGACTCGCTCAAGAAGGTCGGCGCGATCATCGGCTCGGGCGGCCTTGTCGTGATGGACGAGAGCACCTGCATGGTTGAAACGGCGCGCTTTTTCATGAGCTTTACGCAGAACGAATCCTGCGGCAAGTGCGTGCCCTGCCGCGAGGGAACAAAGCGGATGCTCGAAATTCTGACGCGCATCGTCAACAACGAGGGAAGCCTTGAAGACCTCGACCTGCTCGAAGAGCTCTCCCGCACGATCACCGAAACGGCGCTGTGCGGACTCGGTCAGGCCGCGTGCAATCCGGTCGTCAGCACGCTCAAATACTTCCGCAAGGAATACCTTGCCCACGTCGTCGACCACCACTGCCCGATCTGCAACGGCCGCAAGCGCCGCCTTGTCATCAAGCCGGAGCTGTGCAAGGGCTGCGGCAAGTGCAAGCGCAACTGCCCGATGGAGGCGATCTCCGGCGAGATCCGGATGCCGCACGTCATCGACAATGAAAAGTGCATCCACTGCGGCGCGTGCTGGGGCGCGTGCCCGTTCGGCGCGATCGACGCCATCGAAGAGGAGGGTTGAGAGAAATGGCAAAGGGGATCATGATCATCGACGGTCAGCGCGTCACGTTCGACGGCGAAAAGAACGTGCTTTCCGTCATCCGCAAGGCGGGTATCGAAATACCGACGTTTTGCTATTACTCCGACCTCTCCGTTTACGGTGCGTGCCGGATGTGCGTGGTGGAAAACGAAGAGACGGGGAAGATCGATGCGAGCTGCTCAATGGAGCCGCGCGACGGAATGCGCATCCGCACGAACAGCGCAAGGCTTTTAAAGCACCGCCGCGTCATTCTGGAGCTGTTGCTTGCCTCGCACAACTGCAACTGCACCACCTGCGAAAAGAGCGGCCACTGCCACTTGCAGGCGCTGGCGCAGCAGTTCGGCGTGCGCAAGATCCGCTTCCCGGATACCCGCGAGCACTTTGCGATCGACAATACCTCGCCCGCTGTGCTGCGTGACCCGAACAAGTGCATCCTCTGCGGCGACTGCGTGCGCGTGTGCGAGGAGATGCAGGGCATGGGCATTCTGAACTTTGCCTTCCGCGGCAGCAACGCGCAGGTCATGCCAGCCTTCGACCGTCGGATGAGCGAGACGAAGTGTGTCAGCTGCGGCCAGTGCGCGGCGGTCTGCCCCACGGGCGCCATCACGGTGAAAAACCAGATCGGCGAGGCGTGGCGCGCCATCCACGACCCGAAAAAGCGCGTGGTCGTGCAGATTGCGCCGGCGGTGCGCGTGGCCGTGGGCGAGGCCTTCGGCCTGAGCGCGGGAGAAAACGAACTCGATAAGCTCGTCACGGCGCTCAAGCTCATGGGTGTGGACGAGGTGTACGACACGACCTTCGGCGCGGACTTTACGACGATCTCGGAATCCGAGGAATTCCTCGCGCGGCTGAAGCACGGCGGCCCGTTCCCGATGTTCACCTCCTGCTGCCCGGCGTGGGTGAAATACCTTGAAAACGAGAACCCCAAGTATCTCAAAAATATCTCCACCTGCAAATCGCCCATGGAGATGGTGGGCGCGATCTTCCGCGACAAGTACGCCGCGAAGGACGCGCTCGACGGCCGCACGACCTATCACATCGCCATCATGCCCTGCACGGCGAAGAAGATGGAGGCCGCGCGCCCCGAGTTTATCCATGACGGCCGGCCCGACGTGGACCTTGTGCTCACCACGCGCGAGGTGATCGACATGATGCAGGAGACGGGCATCCAGCTCTCCGAGCTGGAACTCGAATCGCCCGATATGCCCTTCGGTCTCGGCTCCGGCGCGGCGGTCATCTACGGCACGAGCGGCGGCGTTGCCGAGGCGGTCGTGCGCCACTGCCTGCCCGACAAGAGCAAGAACGCCCTGCGCGAGATCAGCATCCTCGGTCTGCGCGGTGACGCGCCGATCAAGGAGGCTACGGTCACCATCGGCGACGCGGAGCTCAAGATCGCGGTCGTCAACGGCCTTGCCAACGCCAAGAAGCTCCTCAAGGACATTGACGAGGGCAGAGCCTTCTATCACCTCGTCGAGGTGATGACCTGCCAGGGCGGCTGCGTCGGCGGCGCGGGTCAGCCATACGGACTGAAAAAGCGCAAGGAAAAACGCGGCGACGGGCTGCACCGGACCGATAATATGGCAATGTTCAAGCGCGCCGAGCGCAACCCCGTTGTGACGCGGATGATGCAGGAATACGGCGAGGAGCGCTGCCACGAGCTGCTGCATGTGAGCTACGTCAAGGAATAACGCCACGGACTTCAAACGATAAAAAGCGAGGCTCTCTTTCAAAAAGAGAGCCTCGCTTTTTTGATTTGTGATTGCAGTGATGCGCGGGATCAGAAGGTCACGACCTCCTGCTCGGGCTTCGACGTTGTGGTAATCTTCTCAACGTAGAGCACGGGGCCCTCGCCCTCGTAGGCGTCGAGATGCTCCTTTTTGACCGTGGCAGTGATATCGACCCAGTCGCGATTCTTGTAGGCCTTCAGGCTGTCGCCCTTGGCGACGATACCGACGAACTGAATGTCATTTTCGCAGCAGGTCATCACAAAGCGGCCGGGGCAGTGGATGCCGGGGAACTTCTTCGAGTGGCACATGATGAGCTTCATGTGGACCTTTTTGCCATCCCAGCGGTCGGGATGGTCCATTGCGTCGACGTACCACACGCCGTAGTCGTCGTCGGGAATGTCGATGAGCTCGGGCGTCATGTCGAAGGGGCACTCGTCGCCCGTAAGATAGTCCTCGCTGTTGCTGTCGTTATCCTCAAGGTAAATGTCCGCGCGGCGGTTGACCATGCGCAGATTGCGCGCGCGCAGGCTCTCTTTGAGCGCATCGTCGCAGCGGTTGAAGACGATCATATCCGCGTTCGTGATCTTCTCCATCATGAGCTGGCCCATGTTCTTAACGAACAGCTCAAAGGTCGGCGCGTGCACGAAGGTCATAATCTGGTAGAGCACCCAGTTGGCGGGCAGCACCTCGCGGTAGAGCCTTTCCATTTGCCACATGCCGTTGTACTCGATGAGCACCTGCTTGGGGCGGTACTTTTTCTCAAGCTCCTTGCAGAAGTCGAGCGTCAGCTCGTCCTCATCGTCCACCGTGACGACGGTGACGTTGTCGAGCGCCTTCTTCTCGTATTCCTCGTCGCCCTCTTCGCAGCAGATGAGAATGGTCTTATCCTCGCGGGCGAAGCCGTCCTCTAAAATGCCGTTGATAAAGCTTGTCTTGCCGGAATCCAGAAAACCGGCGACCAGATAAACAGGAATATCCATCCGTTACACCCCAAACAGCTCGGCAAGGCCGTCTTCTTTGAGCTCCGCGCCGATGACGCAGAGTCTGCCTGTGTAGTCGGGATGGCCCGCGCGGACCTCATGCTCTTCGGGCACATAGTCGAACTCGAGCCAGCCGTCCTCACCGTTCACGATACCCTTGGCGCGCAGGATGTGGCCGTAGTCGCCGCTGTCGAGCTTGCAAAGCATGTCTTCAAGAGCTTCCTTGCTGAACTTCTTCGGCGTCTCCTTGCCCCAGGAGGCGAAAACATCGTCGGCGTGGTGATGGTGGCATTCGCACGCGGGATCGTCGCACTCCTCGCCGTCGTGGTGATGATGGTGATGCTCGTGCTCGTCGTGGTCATCATGGTCATGGTCGTGATGATGCTCATGCTCATGGTCATCCTCATCGTGGCCATGGTGGTGCTCATGTTCGTGGCTGTGCTCGTCATGCTCATCGTGATGATGGTGATGCTCATGCTCGTGCTCGGCCTCTTCGAGCTCGTGCTCGCGGCGCATCTTTTCGAGAAGCTCGTCGCTGAGCGACACCTTCTCGACCGCGGAGAGAATGGTCTTGCCATCCAGCTCGTCCCACGGCGTCGTCAGGATGGCGGCGTCGGGGTTCTTCTCACGCAGCATCGCTGCGGCGGCCTCAAGCTTTTCCTGAGAGAGCTTCTGCGTACGGGAGAGGATGATCGTGCCGGCGGCCTCGATCTGGTTGTTGTAGAACTCGCCGAAGTTCTTCATATAGACCTTGACCTTGCTCGCGTCGGCCACGGTGACGTAGCTGTTGAGCTTGAGCTCGGGGCACTCGTCCACTGTGCGCTGCACGGCGACGATGACATCGGAGAGCTTGCCCACACCGCTCGGCTCGATGAGCACGCGGTCGGGGTGGAACTGCTCGACAACTTCCTTGAGCGCCTTGTTGAAGTCGCCGACGAGGGAGCAGCAGATGCAGCCGGCGGACATCTCGGAGATCTCGATGCCGGACTCCTTCAGAAAGCCGCCGTCGATGTTGATCTCGCCGAATTCGTTCTCGATCAGCACGAGCTTTTCGCCGCTGTAGGCTTCGGCGATCAGCTTTTTGATGAGCGTGGTCTTGCCGGCGCCCAGAAAGCCGGAAAAAATATCAATTTTCGTCATAAGAAATACGCTTCCTTCTTTAGTATTGATTTCCAAACCTGTATTATAAGCGGAATTTATGAATGATTCAAGTCTTTTGCGCGTGAAATCCGTCCGTTTCGCGCAAATGTTCGCCCTCAGGGCGCGTCCTTCTCCGCCTGTGCGCGGCACAGCGCGCCGAGCGAGCCGATCAGGCCGCGCACGGTCTCGCGGCCGAGCGGCGGGAGCGCGCGGTAGGCTTCGATCAGCTCCTGCTCCTCGCGGGAAACTGCGGCGTGCTCGGCGCGGAAAAAGCCGCGGAACAGATAGTTGGGGTCTACCTCCAACGCGTCGAAGAGCTTGAGCAGGACATCCTCCTTGGGCGAGCTGAGGCCGTTTTCATAGTTGCTGATCGCGGAGGGGGAAACGCCCAGCCTTGCCGCCAGCTGCGCGCGAGAGAGCGCGAGCGCTTCGCGCCGCAGACGCATTTGTTCGCCAAAACTCATCAAAACACCTCCCGTGCAGGCAGAATTCGACAGGATTTGTGCACATTTTAGCGCAGAAGCTTGTATCTGTCAATTCAGTTTAACAAGATTCTTGTTAAATTATTCTTGACACAACAAGAATCTTGTGATATTTTAAGCTTGCTCAGAAAACTTATATGCTTTTTGAGCGCGCACTGCAATGCTGATCGGTCCTCGCCCGAGCCGGTCGAGCCACCCGCGGCGGTGCGATTTTCTTCCGGGGAAAAGAAAAAGGCGCGCGGCTCCCGCGAGGGGAGGACGCGCAAAAAGAGAGAAACAAATAGAGATAGAGACGATATCGAGTCGGCACGCAGTGTGCCTGCTCGATTTTTTTGTTTGCCGGAAGAAAAGAAAAAGAACGAGCCGATGCAAGCATCGACTCGTTCCTGGTGGGGGAAGGTGGATTCGAACCACCGAAGTCACTGACAACAGATTTACAGTCTGCCCCCTTTGGCCACTCGGGAATTCCCCCATATTTACTTGTTCGTGGAGCTGGTAGACGGATTCGAACCCCCGACCTACTGATTACAAATCAGTTGCTCTACCAGCTGAGCTATACCAGCATCTCAGCAACGAACATAACGTATGTTAGCAGACTTTGAACCGTTTGTCAAGAAAAAAATTCGAAAAAGGAGGAAATTTCGTGTACGGAAAAATACGGCGCCGCGGAGGCGCGCAAAAGGACATGCCGCGGGCGGTCTGCTCGCTCTGCGCGCAGGAGATCCTGCCGGGCGAACGGCTGTGGTATTGCAGCGGGACGACCGCCTGTGCCGACTGCTTCGCGCGCTTTGCGCGCGAAGCGCTCAGACCCTTTGAATACATACTGGGAGAGGAGCGCGGGATATGACGCTTTATGAGATGTCTTACGTCTACCGCGAGGACGCGATGCGCTTCCGCCTGCGCATCACCGTGCTGCGCGAGCAGGAAAAGGCGGCGGAGGGCGAGGACAAGCTGCGCCTCCGGCAGCGCATCCTCGAGCTGCAGCAGCTGCTGCGCCAGTCGCACGAGCTGGCGGATCTGACGAGACATTATTATGAAAGAGGGTATTATCGCAATGAAAAGTACACCTTATAGGGTGCGCAACAACGAAGTTTACGGCGATATGAGCGCCTGGATCGCCGCCCATGCGGGCGACAACGAGAGCGACCTTGCGCGCCTCAAGCGCAACCTGCGCCTTGCCCGCGAGGAGGAGCTCACCGCGCGCCAGCGCGAGCTGCTGCGCCTGCGCTACGAGGAGAACCTGAGCGTGAGCGAGATCGCCGCGCTCATCGGGCGGGACAAGTCCACCGTTTCGCGCACGCTCTCGCGCGCGAGGAGAAGACTTTACAAATGCCTGCGCTATGGGCTATAATTTTATAAGACCCGCCGCCTTGCGCGAGAGAGGACGGGGGGAAATGCCCCCGCGCAGCGCGCGGGATGAAATCAAGGGGGAGTATCCATGCTGCACAAGGCCATGCAGAACAAGGGAGCGCGCATCGCGATCGCGGTGTTTGCGACTTTACTTTACGCGCTGGGCGTCAACCTTTTTATCGTGCCGGTCGGGCTGTATTCCGGCGGCATGGTGGGTTTGAGCCAGGTCATCCGAACGGTGCTCACCGAGCGCGTGGCGCTGCCTGCGGGGGTGGATATCGCCGGTATCCTCTATTTCCTTTTGAATGTGCCGATGCTCATCATCGGCTGGAAGGAGCTTGGGCGCGGCTTTCTCGTCCGCACGCTCATCTGCGTGGGCGCGTCGTCCTTCTTTTTGAGCGTCATCCCGGCGCCGGCGTCGCCCATCCTTGAAGAGCGCCTTGCCGCCTGCGTCGTCGGCGGCATCCTCTGCGGCTTTGCCCTCGGCCTTGCGCTCACCTGCGGCTGCTCGACCGGCGGGCTCGACATCATCGGCCTGTGCCTGAGTAAGCGCGGCAGCCGCTTTACCGTCGGGCGCTTTTCGATGAGCTTCAACGTGCTGCTTTATGCGGCCTGCGCTCTGCTCTTCGATATTCAGACGGCCATCTATTCCGTTATCTACACGGTCTTCTGCTCGCTTTTCATTGACAGGGGACACCAGCAGAATATCAGCGTGCAGGTGCTCATCTTTACGAAGGACGAAGATCCTGAGCTGCCGCAGAATATCATGGGCCGCCTCGGCCGCGGCGTGACGTACTGGCAGGGCAAGGGCGCCTACACGGGCAGCGATATCCGCGTGCTGTGTGTCTGCGTTTCGAAGTTCGAGGTCGCGGAGCTTCAGGAAACGGTGCGCGAGCTTGATCCGCAGGCCTTCTTTATCGTACAGGAGGGCGTGCGCATCGGCGGGAATTTTACAAGAAAAATTTCATAATATATCCATCGGCGGCGCTTTGCGTGAGCAGGGCGCCGTTTTTTGCAATATGCTGGTCATTTATTGGAATCAACGATGGTTTCTGAAAGGTTCATCAAAAATTAGTTGCACTTTTTGGTTAAATGTGATAACATCCAGTCTAATCTTTTTGCATTGCGGCACCGCGGTAAACCGCTGCCGCCGGATAAAGATGCTTTTGAACCGACTGCCCATGGGCAGTTCGGACGCAATATAAAACGGAGGTATTTGTGATGTTTGATCAGTATTTTGAACGCTTTGAGCTCGCGAGTGAGATCATCGAGGCGCTGAAAAAGTGCAAGTGCATCGCCTACGCCGAGACGAAAGAGGAACTGGAGGAAATGGCCTACGGTCCCACGCATACCTCCCGCTACGACGTGGTCTATCCCATCGAGGGCAACGGCACGGTGAAGGAAGCTGAAGTCGTGCGCTGCAAGAACGGCTGCGTTGTCAACTTCATGGAGGACTATATGCGCCGCCGCGATCCCAACAGCATGGCCATCGGCGACGATCTGCCCACCGACAAGCCGCGCTTCAAGGACCGCTTCGGCTATGACTTCTCCTCGCTCCGTCAGGAAACGCTCGACTGGCTCTCCACGCAGCAGGTCATGCTGCTGCCGTTTTCCGCCGGCCCGCGCGGCCACGGCTACCCGAGCTTGATGATCTGCCCGCTCAACGCCGCGTTCTTCGCTCTCTCGCTTGCCAATATGCAGGGCTTTATGAGCATTGCCGACGTGCCTGAGCACTACAAGCCGCGCGCTATCATCTTTGTCGCTCCGCCCTTCCGCCATACGCACTTTGACGGCAAGCAGGTCGTCGTGCACAACCGCAGCAAGGAGATGCACGAGGTCTGGGCCTACAACCTCTATCCCGGCCCCAGTGCCAAAAAGGGCGTTTTTTCGCTCCTGCTCGATATCGGCGAGCAGGAGGGCTGGATCTGCTGCCACACCAGCGCGGCCATGGTCGAAACGCCGTATGAAAACGAGGTCGTTTTCATGCACGAGGGCGCGTCCGGCGGCGGCAAGAGCGAAATGCTCGAGGACTTCCACCGCGAGGCTGACGACAGGCTCCTCATCGGCACGCACACGGTCACGGGCGAAAAATATTACATGACCCTCGGCGAGAGCTGCAAGATCCATCCCATCGCCGACGATATGGCCTGCGCGCTCAAGAGCTTCCAGAAGCCAGAGAGCGGCAAGCTGCGCATCCTTGACGCCGAGGACGGCTGGTTTTTGCGCATGGACGGCATGCACGCCTACGGCAACAGCCCCCTCTACGAGCGCATCTGCATCCACCCGAGCGAGCCGCTGGTCTTTTTCAATATGGACGGCGTGCCCGGCGCGACCTGCCTCATTTGGGAGCATGTGATCGAGTCCAACGGCAAGCCCTGCTCCAACCCGCGCGTCATCCTGCCGCGCAGGATGGTCGATAACATCGTGCCGGACGTCGTCCCCGTCGAGGTCGACGTGCGCAGCTTCGGCGTGCGTATGCCGCCCTCCACCGCCAAGGACCCGAACTACGGTGTGATGGGCATGCTGCAGGTCGTGCCGCAGTCCCTTGCGTGGCTGTGGCGGCTCATCTCCCCGCGCGGCTTCAAGAACCCCTCCATTGCCGATGCGAACGCCGGCAGCGGCCTGAAGGCCGAGGGTGTCGGCTCCTACTGGCCGTTTGCGACCGGCCTCAAGGTCACGCAGGCGAACCTTCTGCTCGAGCAGATCCTCTCCGCGCCCAAGACGACGAACGTGCTTATCCCCAACCAGCATATCGGTGCCTATCATGTGGGCTTTATGGGCGAGTGGCTCGCGCGTGAATATCTCGCCCGCCACAACGGCTATGTGCGCGCCAAGCATCTGGTGCCCGCGCGCTGCCCGCTCTTCGGCTATGCGCTTGATGAAATGAAGCTCGACGGTCAGTTCATCCGCCAGACCTTCCTGCGTCCCGAAACGCAGTCCAAGCTCGGCGCCGAGGGCTACGATGCCGGCGCGAAGATCCTGACCGACTTTTTCAAAGAGCAGCTCCAGCAGTTCATCTCCGACGATCTCGACCCGCTGGGCCGCGAGATCATCGACTGCTGCCTGCACGACGGCACGCTGGAGGATTACCTCCAGCTCACGCCGATGGAATTCAAATAACAAAACGAAAGAAAGGGCGCGCATGCGCCCTTTCTTCTTAGAGGGAGGCAACATCCTATGGAAACGCACGAAATGAAGGTCATCGCACGCATCCGCTCCGACTTTCCCGAAAAGTTCGGCATCCCGCGCCAGAGCGGCCTTGTGCCGCAGCTGCGCGCAAAGATCATCTTCGAGCCGGAATTCCGAAACGCCGATGCGCTGCGCGGCATCGAGGGTTTTTCGCACCTCTGGCTCATCTGGCAGTTCTCCGCCGCCGTGCGCGAGACCTGGTCGCCAACCGTGCGCCCGCCGCGCCTTGGCGGCAACGAACGCGTAGGCGTATTTGCTACGCGCTCGCCCTTCCGCCCGAACGCCATTGGCCTTTCCTGCGTCAGGCTCGAGGGCATTGCGCACGAGGAGGGGCTTGGCGATGTGCTGCTCGTCTCGGGTGCGGATCTCATGGACGGAACGCCCATTTATGACGTTAAGCCTTACCTCCCCTATGCCGACGCGCACCCCGAGGCGCTGGGCGGCTTTGCGCCCTCGCCGAAGGAAACGGTCGAGGTCGACTGCCCGCCGGAGCTGCTCTCAGCCCTGCCGGAGGGGCAGCGCGAGGCGCTGCTGGGCGTGCTGGCGCAGGACCCGCGCCCGCAGTATCAGCACGATCCTGAGCGGGTATATGGGATGAGCTTCGGCGGCTGGGATGTCAGATTCCGCGTGCGCGGCGAGAGGCTCGAGGTGCTCTCCCTGACAGAAAATCAGCAGAGATAAATCTCCCGTTAAGAGGAAAAGTGGATGCGCTAATGCGCTGTTAAGAGCGTTTCGGAACACTTGCCAAGCGAATTCTGCGCGCTATAATAACGCCAGACTACATAAAAGGAGCGTATCCACAGATGGAAGTATCCAGCGCATTTGTTGTGCTCATGGGCATGAGCGTCACGTTTATTGGCCTGACCTGTATCATTTTGCTGACGATCCTCATGGGCAAGATCTTGTCCCGCACCGAGCCGCCGAAGGCGGAAACCACGGCATCCGTTCCGGCTGTACCCGCTGCTCCGGCGGACGGACTGACCGATGAGGTCAAGGTCGCCATCCTGGCGGCGCTTGCGCAGGAGCCCGGCTTCCACCTGGCGAATGTGACGAACGTCAGCATCCGCAGGATCTGATCGACGATATTCCACTTCTTCCTTTTGACGGCGGAAAGGGCGGCGACGGAGCCGCCCTTTTTGCTGCCGCGACAAAATTTTGCATTTTAGCGCACATTTAGCACTTGCTGTGTTATAATGATATAAAGTTCGGGGTGTGCTGCCCTGTGCGCAAAACGGGGAAGAGGGGAACGGACGCATGAAGGAAAAAACCGGCGGGCTGCGGCAGCTGTACGATTTTCTTTTGACCGTGGCGATCCTTGCAACGGCCACGGTGCTCTGCACGCTGCTGCGCCGGCTGGACGACGGCGGCGGCTATGTGAGCCTCATCTTTGTACTGGCGGTTGCGACCATCTCGCGCTGGACAGAGGGCTTCTTCTGGGGTATTTTCAGCTCGGTCACCGGCGTGCTGCTCGTCAACTATGTCTTCACCTACCCTTACTGGGAGTTTAACTTTACGATCACGGGCTATCCTCTCGCGTTTCTTGCGATGCTGGCGGTCTCTATGATGATCAGCGCGATGAACACGCAGATCAAAAAGCAGGAACGGCTGCGCATCGAAACAGAGAAGGAAGCCGTGCGCGCCAATCTCCTGCGCGCGATGTCGCACGATATCCGCACGCCGCTCACCAGCATCGTCGGCAACACCGCCGCGATCCTCGACAATGAGGACAGCTTCTCGCCCGAACAGAAGCGCCGTCTCCTTGAGGATGTGAACGAGGACGCGCAGTGGCTCATCCGCATGGTCGAAAATCTTCTCTCCATTACCCGCATGAGCGGCGGACAGGCCAAGATCGAAAAGGACTGCGAGGCGGCGGAGGAGATCGTCGCCGTGGCGGTCAGCAAGTTTACCAAGCGTTTCCCCAATATTGAAGTCACCGTCGAGGTGCCGGACGAGGTGCTGATGGTCCCGATGGACGCAACGCTCATCCGTCAGGTCATCATGAACCTGCTGGAAAATGCCGCCATCCACGGCGGCAATGTCACAAAGATCCGTTTTCAGCTCTCGCGCAAGGGCAGCAGCGCCTGCTTCGCCATCAGCGACGACGGTGTCGGTATCCCGAAGGAGAAGCTGCCGACGATTTTTAACGGCGGGCTTTCCGGCGTATCTCACAGCAATTTTGACATGAAAAAGAATATGGGCATCGGTCTTTCCGTGTGCTATACGATCGTCAAGGCGCACGGCGGCACGATGTCCGCAGAAAATTTGGAATCGGGCGGCGCATGCTTCCGCTTCTATCTGCCGCTGGAGGAGGGCATCAACAGTGAAATTGAAGGATAAAGTGCTCGTTGTGGAAGACGAGCAGAACATCAGCAACTTTATTTCGACGGTTCTCACCGCGAACGATTTTGACGTGCTGGTCGCGCAGACCGGCGCGGAGGCGATCTCAATGATCACCTCCCATTGCCCCGATCTCATCATTCTCGATCTGGGTCTTCCCGATATGGACGGGCAGAGCATCCTCAAGGAGGTCAGGGCCTGGTCGAACCTGCCGATCATCGTCGTCTCGGCGCGCACGCACGAGCACGACAAGGTCGCCGCGCTTGACCTCGGTGCGGACGATTATATCGAAAAGCCCTTCGGCACGAGTGAGCTGCTCGCGCGTATCCGCACGGCCATCCGCCACACGCGCACCCCGCTCGACAACGACGAGATCGCGCAGCTTGGTAAATTCACCGTGCGCGATCTGACGATCGACTATGATAAGCATCATGTTCTCGTCGGCGGCGAGGATGTGCACCTGACGCTCAACGAGTTCAAGATCGTCGCCCTGCTCGGCAAATACGCCGGCAAGGTGCTGACGTATGACTATCTCATCAAGCAGATCTGGGGTCCCAAGGCCAAGGCGGACAACCAGATCCTGCGCGTGAACATGGCGAACATCCGCCGCAAGATCGAGAAAAATCCCGCCTCGCCGGAGTATATCTTCACGGAGATCGGCGTGGGCTACCGGATGCTCGAAAACAACGAATAGAAGAATAGGGCTTCGGCCTTATGATACCAGGGCGCTTTGCGCCCCCACACAATCACGCGGACGGCTCCTGCCAATGGGGATGGCAGGGGCTGCTCGCGTTTTTTGGGGAAAACCGCGAGCAGCCCCTGCGGGCATGATGCGAAGGGCATCTGCATACGCTCTACCAAAAGAAACTGGGGAGGATATGCAGATGCGTTTTCATTTTGTTCGCACAGCGAAGAAGATCGGGGAGTGCAGAAAGCCGAAATTTCTTGTGCTCAAGCGGCGGTGGCTGACGCTGGGCGCGGCAGTGCTCGCCGCGGCGGGCGTGTTCGCCGCGGTCAACTATCCCGCCGCCGTCAGCGCTTCGGCGGCGACGCGGCAGCTGCCCATCTACTGCGTGCAGCGCACGCAAAAGATGTGCGCGATCTCCTTCGACGCCGCATGGGGAGCGGACAACACGCAGAAGATATTGGATGTGCTGGGGGACTACGGCGTGAAGAGCACGTTTTTCGTCGTGGGCAACTGGGCGGATCAGTATCCCGAGCAGGCCAAGGCCATCGCCGCGAGCGGCTGTGAGCTGATGAACCACTCCAACGCTCACGACCACTTCAATTCCCTCACAGCAGATGAGATCATCGCGGACGTGAACGCCTGCAACGACAAGATCGAAGCGCTTTCGGGCGTTCGCCCGACGCTCATCCGCTGCCCGTATGGGGAATACGACGACCATGTGATCTCCGCCATCCGCTCGATCGGCATGGAGCCGATCCAATGGGATGTGGATTCGCTCGACTGGAAGGGGATCTCGGCGGGCGAGATCACAAAGCGCGTGACGGGCAAGGTGCAAAGCGGCTCCATCGTGCTCTTCCACAACGCGGGCGAGCACACGCCCGAGGCGCTGCCGGATATCCTCGACTATCTTCTCGCTGAGGGCTACGACATTGTGCCCGTTTCGAAAATCCTGCTGACCGGCGCATACAGCATCGACCACACGGGCAGGCAGTGCCCGGCGGAATGAGATAAAAAATCGAGGCGCTCTCTTTTGCAAAAGAGAGCGCCTCTTTGCTTTTTGGGGGAAGATCAAGCGCCGATGATGAGCGGCACGAGCGCCGCGCAGGAAAGGCACATCAGCATACCCGTGCAGAACGAGTAGGCCATGGTCTCGGGATTGCAGTACTTTTCCACAAGCGGCAGGCACAGGTCGGTCGAGGCTGTGCCGGGGATGGTGATGGCCTCGATGTAGCCGATCTTGCTCGCGATGAGCGGCAGGAAGATGAGACCCATCGTCTCGCGCAGCACATTGTGCAGAAACGAGACCGCGCCCGCGACCGCGTGTCCCGCGCCGGAGATGACGCTCGGCGCCATCGTGTACCAGCCGAAGCCCGCGCTGATGGCAAGCCCCTCGCGCATCGTCATGGGAGTGAGAAACGCGTAGACGACGCCTGCGAGCAACGAGCCGAGCACGGAGAAAACTGGCACGAGCACAACGCCCAGTCCAGCCCCGCGCAGAACGCGCACGATGCTGCCGTCCAGCCCCATGCTGAAGCCCACCGAGCCGAGCATGATGCAAAGGCCGATGACGAGCAGGTTGCCGGAGATCTCCTCAAAGCGCTCGGGCGGCATGAGCTGCGGCAGGACAAAATAGCCCAGCAGCATCCCGCAGATGACCATCAGGCAGATAATGACCGAGGACTTGATGCCGGAGGTATTGACCCCGCCGCTGCGTTCCACGGCGCCTTCTTCCTCTGTGCCGGCGGGCAGGGCGTGGCGGTTGAGGTGCACGATCTTGCGCGCGGCAGTGCCGCCGAGCATACTGCCGACGGCCGTGAGGAACGTGATGAACAGTGCCTGCACGCCGATGCTGCCAAGGCTCGACGTGACCTCTTCGTCCGCGCCCATGCGCAGACCCATGAGGAAGATGAGAAGATAGATAAAAAAGCTCGTGAGCTTGTCCAGAAAATGAAAGCGGTCCTTATGGCGGCGCAGCTTGCCTGCGATGAGGTAGCAGGCGATCATAATGGACCAGTAGAGAGCGAGCAGAGTCATAGGATATCGTCATCCTTTCGCCGCGCTGCGGCAAAAATAAGCGGGGGACGGCGCGTCTCGCGCCGTCCTCTGCTGCTTTGGAAAACGGGAAACTCAGGCGAGGGTCTTGACCCAGGCGGCGTACTTTTCAAGGTTTGCGTCGCGCTCGCGCGCGTCCGCACCCTTGGTGAGCACATAGACCTTGATCTTCGGCTCTGTGCCGCTCGGGCGTACGACGATGTGCGTGCCGTCGGCGAGCTCAAAGCGCAGAACGTTCGAGCCTGCGAGCGCGATCTTCGATACCTCGCCGCTCGCGGCGTCGCGCGCGGTGCCGTCTGCGTAATCCTTATATACGGCGACCGGAACGCCCGCGATCTCGCGCGGCGGCGTTTCACGCAGCGTTTTCATAAGGTTTGCCATCTTTTCCACGCCGTCGAGGCCCGGCATGACAAGATTGAAGGTCTTTTCGCCGAAGAAGCCGTACTTCTTGAAGAGCGCTTCGAGCGCGTCGAAGAGCGTCATGCCCTGCGCGTAGTACCACGCGGCCATCTCCGTGAGGAGAAGCGAGGC
The DNA here is from genome assembly GCA_900546295.1 of uncultured Eubacteriales bacterium. GTDB lineage: Bacteria > Bacillota > Clostridia > Oscillospirales > Oscillospiraceae > Hominicoprocola. The sequence goes on from URCK01000013.1 coordinate 20,142, forward strand.
GGTGACGGCGTCCTTGTCGCGCACATAATGGCCGAGCATGTAGCCGTAGCTCTCCTCATAGGAGAAAATGACGGTGTTCTTGCCCGCGCTTTCGAGTTCGTTCATCTTCTCGGCCATGAACTTAAAGCCCGTGAAGGTATCGTAGCAGGCAAGGCCGTTCGCCTCCGCCACGGCGCGCGCCATTTCGGTCGTCACGATGGTCTTGAGCGCGGCGGCGTTTTTCGGCAGCTTGCCCGCGCGCTTCATCGCGCCGATGAGATAGTCGAGCAGCAGAACGCCCGTCTGGTTGCCGGTGACAGGCTCAAATTCACCCTGACGGTTGCGCACCATGATGCCCACGCGGTCGCTGTCGGGGTCGGTGCCGAGGATGAAGTCGACGTCGTTCTTCCTGGCAAGGTCGATGGCGAGATAAAAGCCTTCGGGATTCTCCGGGTTCGGGGAGACGACCGTGGGGAAGTTGCCGTCGATGACCATCTGCTCGGGCACGCAGAGAAGGTGCTTGATGCCGAGCTTTGTAAGCGCCTCGGGTACGAGCTTGTAGCCGCAGCCGTGGAAGGGCGTGTAGACGAGCTTAAAGTCATCAGCGACCTTTTTGACGGTCTCATAGTCGTTGACCATGCTCATGACGTTTGCCATGAAGCGTTCGTCGCAGTCTGCGCCGAGCATCGTGATGAGACCCTTCTGCATGGCCTCGTCAAAATCCATGGACGTAACGCCCGTGAAAATGTCGATCGTCTCAAGCTCTCTTGCGATGGCGGCGGCGTGCTGGGGCGGCAGCTGCGCGCCGTCCGACCAGTAGACCTTGTAGCCGTTATATTCCTTGGGGTTGTGCGAGGCGGTGACGTTGATGCCCGCGGTGCAGCCATATTCGCGCACGGCGAAGGAAAGCTCGGGCGTGGGGCGCAGCGACTCAAAGAGCCTGACGGCGATGCCGTTGCCCGCCATGACGCAGGCCGCCTCGCGCGCGAATTCCATCGAATGGTTGCGGCAGTCCATGCAGATGGCGACGCCCTTTTTCATGGCATCCGCACCCTCGGCGCGGATCACGTTGGCAAAGCCCTGCGTCGCCCAGCGGATGACGTGGCGGTTCATGTTGTGAAGCCCAACATACATCGTGCCGCGCAGACCCGCCGTGCCGAATTCAAGCGGGCCGTAGAAGCGGTTTTCGATCTCTTTTTCGTCGTTTGCGATGGCCTTGAGTTCGGCGCGTTCTTCCTCGCTCAGCGCGGGTGAGGCGAGCCACTTTTCATATTCCTGACGGTAATTCATTGCTTATCCTCCTGTTCCGGAATTTCGTCGATGGGACGGATCAGATTTTTTGCATCCTCAAGCATGGACGCGGGAACGTACAGCTCCGTGCCGTGCCCGGGCGTGCCGAGCACCACCTTGCCGAAGGCACCGTCGCCCTCGTATCTGCGCAGCACGGGGATATCGTAGGCGCGCAGCATGGAGCAGAGCATGTCTGCCTCCGCGTTCGTGTCCATCACGAGCGTTAAGAACGCGGGCTGCTCGTTCGTGCCGTCGGCATTCTTGGGCCAGCGCTCGGAAAGGTCGTGTTCTGCCTTGCCCCAGGTGAGCTTTACTTCGTCTGACATGGGCGGTTCCTCCTTTTTGCAGGTGCGTTTCATTATTTGTGGTATTTCGTCCCCGCCTCGATCTGATAGGCGCGGTAAACCTGCTCGAGCAGCATCACGCGCGCCAGATGGTGCGGGAAGGTCATCGGCGACATTGAAAGGCGCAGGTCGGCCTTTTTCTTAAGATCCTCGTCAAGGCCGAAGCTTGAGCCGATCAAAAATGTCAGCTGCGAGGCGCCGCGCGCGGCAAGCTGCTGCATCTTTTTACTCAGCGCCACGCTGCTCATCTCCTGCCCTTCGATGCACATGGCGATGAGCGCGCCGCCCTTTGGCAGCTTCTGCTCGACCATCGCGGCCTCTTTTTTGAGGGCCTGACGGATCTCCGCCTCGCTCGGCTCGTCGCCGAGGCGCTGTTCGGGAAGCTCCAAAAGCTCCAGCTTACAATAGCGCGAGAGGCGTTTTTCGTATTCCTTCACGGCCTGCTCGTAGAAGGCCTCCTTCAGTTTTCCGACGCAAAGGACGGTGATCTTCTGCATATATGTACCTCACTGATGGTGTCGCGCGGCGCGGCGGCGAGCCGGACGCTCAGCCCCCTTGCCTGCAAGGCCCGTCCCACGGCGTATTCCGCGAGACTTGGCGTGTTGTTCTCGCCGCTCAGGTGCGCGAGCAGAATGTCGCTCGTGCCGGCGCGGACACATTCGACGGCAAACTCCGCTGCCGCCTCGTTGGACAGGTGCCCGTATTCGCCGAGGATGCGCCGCTTGAGCGGATAGGGGTAGGGACCGGTCGTGAGCATTTCAACGTCGTGGTTGGCTTCAAGCAGCAGCGTGTCCGCGCCGAGGGCGAGGTCGTGCGCTTCATCGGTGATGTAGCCGGTGTCGGTCAGCACGGCGAGCGAGCCGTCGCCGCTTTCGATGCGGTAGCCCACGCTCTCGCGCGCATCGTGCGAGGTGCGGAAGGGCAGCGCGCGCAGCGAGCCGACGGTGAGCGCATCGCCAGGGGTGAAGGCGTGCACGCGCTCTGCGGGATAGTCGAGCGCGGCAGCCGTGCCCCGGCTCGCGTAGAGCGGCACGGCGCACTTCTTTTGCAGCGTGCCGAGGGCGCGCACATGGTCGATGTGCTCGTGCGTGATGAGGATCGCGTCAATGTCCTCCAGCGTAAGGTCGAGCGCGGCGAGTGACTGCGTGATGCGGCGGCAGGAAATGCCGGCGTCGATCAGAATATGGGTATCTTCGTGGCAGACGAGCGCGGCGTTGCCCGCGCTCGAGCTGGCGATGGTGTAAAATTCCATGGGTCATTTCCTTCATTTCAATTCATTGGAATCATATCACAGGCGCGCACAATAGTCAAAAAGAAAAAGCCCTCTCTTGAGAGGGCGCGAGGGAAGAAAAAACGCGCTCAGGACGCGGGGAAGGCGAGGCCCGCCATGAAGCCGTTCTCGCCGGTGCAGACGATATCGCCCGCGGCGACGACGCCTTCGCAGACGTAGAGATCGAGCTGGCAGGACTGCGGGCAGGCAGGATGATTCGTCACGACATAGGTGTAGCGCGAGAGCGTTTTCCCACATTGGCGCGTGAGGTCAAAGCCCTGCTCGAGCTGGAGCGTGTTGTAGCTCAAATACGGCTCTTCGAGCGTTTCGCCAAGCGTGATGCTCAGCGTCTCGATGGGCTGGTCGTTGACGGCCCAGCCGAGGGAGGCGAGGTAGGTGAGGCGCTGCTCGTTCGTTTCGGCGGGGATGGCGGGCGCTTCGGCGCCTTTTCGGCACGCGCGCGGCAGCGCGATGAGCGCGAGCGCAAGGCAGGCGACGGCGGCGAGCGCGAAGGCGCGGCGGCGGGAGAACTTTGCGGTGATGATGAACACGCGAGATCACACCCTTTCTCTCAAAAGCTATTCCACCGGCGGCAAAAGTATGCTAAACTGGATGGAAGCTACAGGAAAGGCGGAAATCAGCATGGCAGAGCAGAGACTCGACAAGATCATCGCCTCGACGGGGCGCTTTTCGCGCCGCGAGGTCAAGACCCTTGTGCGCGAGGGGCGCGTGCTCGTCGACGGGCGCATCGCCGCGAGCGCGGAGGAAAAATGCGACCCCGAGCGCGCGCACATCCGCGTGAACGGCGAAGAGATCGGATACCGTGAGCACACCTATGTGATGCTCCACAAGCCCGCGGGCGTGCTGTCGGCGACCGAGGACGGAAGGGGCGAGACCGTGCTCGACCTGCTCGCGCCGGAGTACCGGAAAATCGGCCTTTTCCCTGTGGGGCGCCTCGATAAGGACACGGAGGGTTTGCTGCTGCTCACCGATGACGGCGCGCTCGCCCACGACCTGCTCGCACCGAAAAAGCACGTCGACAAGGTCTATTTCGCCCGCACCGAGGGAACGCTCGGCGAGGAGGACTGCGCGGCCTTTGCCGCGGGCATCACGCTCGGCGACGGGCTTTCCTGCCTGCCGGCAAAGCTTGAGCTCTTAAATGTCGGCGCGCAGAGCGAGGTGCTCGTCACCGTCTGCGAGGGGAAGTTCCATCAGGTCAAACGGATGCTCGCTTCGCGGGGAACGCCGGTCATCTACCTCAAGCGCCTTTCCATGGGGCCTCTTACGCTGGATGAGGGGCTGAAAGCGGGCGAATACCGCCTGCTCACGGCGCAGGAAATCGAACGGCTGCGCGCTCGATAGGCAATTTGCCCAAGGGAAAAAAGAAATGTTAAGTCGAAGATAAAATATACCTTTACGAAATGTCCAAAAAAAGAAATTTTTTTTGTGAAAAAAAGAAAAAAGACCTTGCAAAAACGAAATAGAACCAGTATAATGTTTCCATCCAGTTGACGAAATGCACAAACTTCCATTTTCTTAAGGAGGCACGAACATGTCCGGTAGGATCTTTCAGAACATCGTGTTGCAATTTAAAGAAACGACCGATACGGTTATTGGCGTGATCGACTCGGAGGGGACGGTCATCGCCTGCACCGACCTGCCGGAGATCGGACAGCGCTGGCCGCATCTGGTGCAGCCCATCAATGCTTCCGAGGGCGACAGCGTCGCGCTTGAGGGCAAGACCTTCAAGGCGCTCGAGGGCTGGGGCGGGCAGTTTGACTTTGCCGCCTTCACCTGCGGCGAGGACGCGCTCAGCGCTACCGTCTGCCGCATGGCGACCGTCGCGCTCAACACCGCCAAGAGCTATTACGAGGAAAAGCACGACAAGACCTCGTTTGTCAAGAGCATCCTCTCCGACAATATCCTGCTGAGCGATATCTATGTGCGCGCCAAGGAGCTGCACGTGGAGGCCGAGCTCAACCGCGGCGTGTTCGTTGTCCGCCGCGCGGATGAAAAGGGCGAGGCCATTTCGGTCGAGGCCATTCAGAATATCTTCCCCGACCGCCAGACCAGCTTTGTCCTCTCCATGGGAGAGGACGATGTGGTGCTCGTGCAGCAGCTCGGCGACAATGTTGAGATGTGTGACCTTGAAAAGACCGCCGCGCTCATCGAAGAAACGCTGCGCGTGAACGGCGAGAGCACCGTGATCGTGGGCATCGGCACGGTGACGACGCATCTGCGCGACCTTGCCAAGGCCTATAAGGAAGCGCAGATGGCCATCGAGGTCGGCAAGGTCTTCGACACGGAGAAGTACGTCATCAGCTACGAGAATCTCGGCATCGGCCGCCTCATCTACCAGCTGCCGACGACGCTGTGCGAGATGTTCCTGCAGGAGGTCTTCAAGAAGAACCCCATCGACGCGCTCGACAAGGAGACGCTCTTTACGATCAACAAGTTTTTCGAGAACAACCTTATCCTCTCGGAAACGGCGCGCAAGCTGTTCGTGCACAGAAATACGCTTGTCTACCGCCTCGAGAAGATCAAGAAGCTCACGGGGCTCGACCTGCGCGAGTTCGACGACGCCATCACCTTCAAGGTCGCGCTCATGGTCAAAAAGTACCTCGCCTCCCGCGGGATCGAGGCGTAAAGCAAAAGACTTTTCACAGGGGCTGTCCGCCGGACGGCCCTTGTTTTTTTGCGCGGATGGGGCAAAAAAGTCGAGAGTTTACATAATTATCTGTTGCCATCCGGTCCTTGCCGCGCTATAATAAAATAAGAAATATGCGGGATCGGGTCCGAGCCTGCCGAAAATGAGGGACGAAGCATGATACGGCTGAGCAACGTTGAAAAAGAATACGAAAGCGGCACCGCCGCGCTGCGGGGCATCTCCCTGCGCATCGAGGACGGCGAGTTTGTCTTCCTTGTCGGCCCCAGCGGCAGCGGCAAGTCGACGATCATCAAGCTGCTCACCGGCGAGATCACGCCGACCGCGGGGCAGATCGCCGTCAACGGCTTCAGCCTGACGAACATTGCCGAGCGGCAGATCCCGCTGCTGCGGCGCTCCATCGGCATCATCTTTCAGGACTTCCGCCTGATCGAGAAGAAAACGGTCTATGAAAATCTGAGCTTTGCCATGCGCGCCGTCGGCGCGTCGCCGCGCGAGATCAAAAAGCGCATCCCCTATGTGCTGGAGCTTGTCGGCCTTGAGGAAAAGACCGACCGCTATCCCAACGAGATCTCCGGCGGCGAGCAGCAGCGCGTGGCCATCGCGCGCGCGCTCATCAACAACCCCAGCACCATCATCGCCGACGAGCCGACGGGCAACTTGGACCCCGCGCGTTCGCTGGAGATCATGCGCCTTTTGGAGCGCATCAACCAGCTGGGCACGACGATGGTCGTCGTCACGCACGAGAAGGATCTTGTCAACCAGTTCAAAAAGCGCGTCATCACGCTCGATCAGGGACTCATCACGGGCGATGGCGACGGCGTCGGCTACAATGCGAGGTAAGGCTATGCGCAAACACGATTTTACTTACTTTTTCGGCGAAGGCGTGCGCAACATGTTTTCGCACGGCTTCATGTCGTTCGCGGCGGTGGGCATCACGGTAGCCTGCCTTGTGGTCATGGGTACGTTTTCACTCGTGGCTTACAACGCGCAGGTCCAGCTCCGGCAGCTTGAGAGCGAGTACGAGATCCTCGCCTTTGTAGATGAAAACTGCGATGAGGCGCAGACCGCAGCCGTCGGCCGCGCCATCGAGCAGCGCGAGAACGTCAAGGACTGCGTCTTTATCAGCAAGGAGGAGGCGATCGAATCCTTCGAAGAAAAGTATGAAGGCGACGAGCTCTTCCAGAACCTTGACCCCGAGATCCTGCGCGACCGTTACGCTGTATTCGTCTACGACTTAAACGACGCCGGGGAGACCGCGCAGGACCTGCTCGACAATGTGCCGGGCGTTGCCAAGGTCCGCGTGGACGAGGACATCGCCGGCGGCTTCATCGCGCTGCGAAACGTTGCGGGCGTTGTGTGCATCGCGCTCATCACGATCTTGCTGCTTGTGTCGATCTTCATCATCTCCAACACCATCAAGCTCACGACCTTTGACCGCCGCGACGAGATCGCCATCATGAAGATGGTCGGCGCGACGAACGGCTTCATTCGCTGGCCCTTCGTGTACGAGGGCTTTATGATCGGTCTTCTCAGCGCGGTGCTGGGCTTCGGCTTCCAGTGGCTGCTCTACGAGTCGGTCGCCAAGAGCCTGATGATGTCCGACCGCTTGCAGCTTCTGACCATCGTGGACTTTACGACCATCTGGCAGCCCGTCGCCGCCATCTTTGCTGCCGCCGGTATCCTCATCGGCGTGGGCGGCAGCCTGACCGCTATTCGCAAGTTCCTGCACGTGTAAGGAGACGCATATGAAAAAAGGCATCTTACGCACGCTCCTCGTCCTCGCCGTCGTCTGCTCGCTGACGCTTTGCGATTTGGCGCCCTTTTCCATGGTGCAGGACGCCTCCGCCGTCACGCAGGCGGAGATCGACAAGCTCAAGGATGAGCTCAGCGGCATGAACTCGGAAAAATCGCAGCTGCAAAAAGAGCTCAAGACCATCCAGAACAATAAAAATACCGCGCTCGCGCAGAAGGAGAATATCGACAAGCAGATCAACCTCATCCAGTCCGAGATCCGCAGCGTTGAGAAGCTCATCGCCGATTATGAATCGCTCATCGAGCAGACCGAGCAGGAGATCCGCGAGAACGAAGCGGAAGAGGCGCGCCAGTATGAAAAATTCTGCGCCCGCGTGCGCGCGATGGAAGAGCGCGGAACGATCTCCTACTGGTCGGTGCTGTTCGACGCGGCAAGCTTTTCCGATCTCCTCAGCGCCATGGACTTCATCAGCGAGATCATGGACAGCGACCAGAAGGTGATCGACGATCTGCGGAGCTTACGCGAGCAGATCGAGCAGAAAAAGGCCGGGCTCGAGGCCTCGCTTGCCGAGCAGCAGAGCGCCAAGGAGACGCTCGTTGCCAAAAAGAGCGAGCTGAATACCCAGCGCGCGGCAGCGGAAAAGGTGCTTGCCGAACTCAAGGCGAACGAAGCGCAGTACAAGCAGGTCCTTTCGGAAAAGGACGCCGCGATGGAGCGCCAGCAGGCTGAGATCGTGCGCCTTTCGCGCGAGCTTGCCGCGCAGAACGGCAACACCACCGTGACCTACGGCGGCTATATCTGGCCGTGCTCGAGCAAATACATCACCTCTCCCCTCGGCGCGCGCTACACGGGCATCGCGGGTGCGTCGACGAACCACGCGGGCATCGACATTGGCCGTGTGGGCTATACCACGCAGGTCGTCGCCGCCAAGGCGGGCACGGTCATCATTTCGGCCTACAACAAGTACCGCGGCAACTACGTCGTCGTCAGCCACGGCAGCGGCAACACCACGACCTACCAGCACCTTTCCTCCCGCTCGGTCAGCGTGGGCACCTATGTTGCACAGGGACAGGTCGTCGGCATCACCGGCACGACCGGCGTGAGCAGCGGCCCGCACCTGCATTTCGAGATCACCGAAAACGGCAAGATCATCAATCCGCTCAACTACCTCACCGACTACATCAAGGGCTGGTAAACGCATAAGCCGTCCGCTCCCCACCATATACTGGTGGGGAGCTTTTTTGCGGGGAGGGAGAGATCGTGCCGGGACTTATCTGCTATCGGGACGCGGGGGAGAAGAACGGAGGGCGCATGCTGTGCGGCCTGCGCTTTTGTACGGCCTTCGTTTTGCGCGGCGAAGGGATGGCGGCGCGGCTCTCGGCAAGGCGCGCGGCGAAATACCTCAGAGGGCAGCGCGTGCATCAGGCGGTCTTTCCAAAGGACTATCCGCATAAAGACGTCTTCGCGCGCTATGGCATTCTGCCGCCCTCTGACCGGGCGCTGCGGCAGGTGAAGGCGGCGGAGATCATCTGCTGC
>URCK01000014.1 GCA_900546295.1 uncultured Eubacteriales bacterium
TAATCGCGGATATGCTGGATGCGCTGGCGGTCAGGCTGCGTCATATACATTCAGTCTCTCCTTCATCACGGTTTCACGGAACATCTCTTCGCTGGGCATCTGCGCACGCTGTTCCAGCGCGCTGAGAGTGATCAGATCGATTGGTTTTTGCAGCGCCGCTTCAAGGTCGCAATACAGTGCACCCAAAGAGAGAAGACTGCGCAGGTTCGTTCCGCTGGTATCGACCAGCAAGTCGATATCGCTGTCCTCGCGGGCTTCGCCTCTTGCGTAAGAGCCAAAGAGGAATACCGCTTTCACACCGTACTGCTTCACCACCGGCGCGATCCGCTGCTGAATTTCGTGGATTGAATAGATCATAAGCACTCCTCCTTCGCTTTTATTATACCCAACGAACCCCGGAATGTCCACGTTTTTGTTCTGGCCGCGCTGATATATCATTTCATTGCAGGCATATCCACCCAGGTGACCTCGTAACCGTCTAGCAGGAAGACCTGCACGCAGTACCAGCAGTCGAAGCCGTCCTTGTCAATGCCGCGCGCCAACCCGACGCCGATCTCCCCGTATCGGGAGCTCGTCATGTTGTCCGCGTGGGCCTTGGAGTTGGACCACAGCTCGACCACCGCCTCGGAGAGCGTTTTGTGCTGCTGCTCGAGATACAGCTCCGAGATGTTGTGAAGGTTTTCGCCGGTGTATTTGCTGTCGGTGACGGTGTTGCTCTTGCGCCCATCAGGACGAGTGTGGGAGTAGACGCCGCTTGCGGCGATCTCGTCTGCGCGGACCTGCGCCGCCTGCATGAGCTTGTCGTTGACACGCAGCGCGGCAACACCTTTTGCGCGCCGCAGCGCGTTGGTGCGGTCCACGATATCCTGCTTTGCGTCGGCAACGTCATCAGCAGGCGTCGTGACCTCCGGCTGTGAAGCAGGTTCGCTGGTCCCCGCTTTCACCGGCGCGATGCCGGTGTATGGCTTGTCCGATTCTACTTGGACACAGCGTGCATCGTCGTTCCAGTAGACGTTGAAACCGACCTCTCTGCCGATGTCGCGCAGCATAACGTAGTTGTTGCCGTTGATGTTGTACGCCGTCAGGCGGACTTCCTGACCGTCCACATAAACGCGGTTGGTGCTGCGCTCCGCCGTAATCCCGGCAGCTAAAACGGATGATCCGCCAAAAAGTGTAATGCCAATCAAAATACCGGCAATTAAGTAAAGGCTCTTCTTCATTTGACTACGCTCCCTTTCGATAAAATGTAGTGGTTACACTGGCAGTCATGCGGCAGGTATCCGGATTGAAAACACAGAGCTCAAACTCGTAAATGCCAAGCCGCTCAGCCTGCTCCGCTACTTCCGCAGGAAGATCGACCGTAATGTCCATTTGGACTCTGATCTCATCGTCCTTCCTCGGGGACTTAAATTCCTGTATCAACCAAATACTTCCTTTTGTACTTCTATTCTCCGGAGTGGTTTGAGAATAATACAGAAATCATGCTATGTCAAAGGTTTATTTGAAATGCCTACGCCGATAAAACGCACCTGGCGAAAGCCTTTGTCCCGCAAGGGTTTTACTTCACCTCTACGGCCTGAACGCAAACTCTTTTGCTGGGCTGATTTGCAAGACAGGTGGTGATTGTAACACGATTATCGGATGTCGCCTGTAGGTAGCTCCAGTCTGAACTGGCAATTGTCTCTACCGTTACAACCTCATAGGTACGGGTTCCATAAACCGTCGTGTAAGTGATTGTATCACCATCCTTCAAGTTTTTGATGCTGCCGATGGTGTACTTTGCGCCGCGGTTATGCCCACAAACGCCAATATTCCCATCCCACCCTGAAGTAGAGCTATAATGGCCGAGTCCCTTTGCCATGCTGGTGTTGGTTTCGCCCTCCCATACCTTCATATTGATGTTCAAGGATGGGATTTTCAGCGTACCGATACTGCCATCCTTGCGTTCCATACCGTCAACGCTTGTATAGGCGGAAGACTGGTAGCTGGTTGATGGAATCTGCGGTTCCTGCTGGATCGGATTCGTGATATTACTCTCGATACCGCTTCCTCCGATAGAGCCTACCAAGCCAGGAAATCGAACCTTTTCCATACATCCGACACTTGCATTGCTGGACACTCCATAGGGTAATGCCTGCCACTGGTAGTCCGTTGCATTGCTCCCGCCATAATTGTATTTAGCACCATAGAGAGATTCATAGCTCGTGGAGGGATAATATTCGGTATCCTCTACGCCGTCAAAGTCGTACTCTAATGCCTCTGCGCAGATTCCCAGCGAAAGCGTTAAGCAGGCAGTGAGAGCCGTGACAAACCAGCGCTTTTTACTCTTCATGTTCATCTTCCTCCTCCGAAAATTCTTCGTGATAAACTGTATCCTCTTGACTTTTCTTGCGGTGACGCCAAATGAGCACAACGGTAGTAATTGCAAGAACGATAACAACAAGGAAAATTAAAATAATGGGAAAATTCTCTGTGCTTTTGGCAGCTACTCGCTGCAGGATACTCGACGGTGTACCGGTATAGGTCACCGTATAAGTAACACTCTCGATACCCTCTGCAACGATATCACCGATATATTTCGCAGTTGTAACATATCCGGTCGCCGCGCGATAAGATGCCCTCCCTGCGTAGGTAGCCACAGCTTTGTACTGAGCAGGCACGAGAATATCATCGACCAACGATGTTCCCTGCACCTGCCAATCTACCGATTGGAGCTGAACTGTTACGCCATTTTTTGTAGTCGTATCAGGGACGTAAGCCATGTCATTCGTATCGAGATTGTCAATTTCTTTGGTCGTACTGACAGTGTAGCTTTTCGTTGTGTAACCAGACGCTACCGTGCTGATCGTCGAGTGGTCAAGATAGAGCGTTCCTCGAAATTCTCCGTCATCATACTCGATGGACGGGGATAATGCCTTCAGCACCACGGACAGATCACTCTTCTCCGTGTCCGCTGTTACGGTCTCGGTGTGATGCTCCTTCTCCGAATAGGACTGCTCTTCCTTCGTCATGGACGAATAGGTATAAGTATATCCGTCGTATTCAAAAACATCATCGATCAGCGACTGCGGATCTGTGTCCGGTGCGACCGTATAGATCTTAATATACTGCCGTACACCATTGAGGTCCTGAATGGTCGTATTAGTCGGTACTTCCATTGCAAAAGCACTGATGGAGCATGCAGCAGAAACCATCAGGGCGATACAGGTACTAATGATTTTTTTCATGTGCGTTGTGTCCTCCGTTTCATAATGATAATTCCGGCAACAACAATTGCGGCCGAAATGCGGTAAATCAGCTTTTTCACGCCGTGGCCTCCCTTTGAAAATCGAAGTTGCTTGTACGATCCGGATGCTGCTGGATGTCTGACAGTATGTACAGAGATTGATCCAGAGCTTTCATCGTATCCCGAGGCTGCCGCTTGATAAAGGACGTCAATAAAATAACATCCTCATTCTGCACCGTGAAAACGATTCGAATGAGGACTTTGCCCTTTTCACGCAGTTCATACATCTGACTGTATCTCTCCAGTGAAAAGTGCTTAAAATGAGGTTCCTTTAGCTCACAGGCAGAAAGATTTCTCAGTCGAAAGATTTGCCACAGGAGCTTAGCCTTGAGTTTCCCGTCCAGAGCATCAATGAAAGCGTAGAGCGGAGGTTCCGCTCCGGGCGGGCAGTAGACTTTAATTGCTCGCATAAATCACATCACCTCCAGTTCTTTTAAATATTCCCTCAGATAACTGAGAAATCCTTCAATGAATGGCGGCACCAATAATTTACTGCCGGAGATCCACCAGATAGCTTCTGGGACAGGATGGTTCATCGCGTCATACTCTGAGCAGATCATTAAGACTACTCTCTGCGCCTCTACATTTTCAGACTTACAGAAAGCCTGACATATTCTGGATACGGTTTGCATTTCAACATAAGAATCACAAAGAGCGTCAAAGAATAGGCCTGCGCAAAGATGGGCAAGGAAATTTACTGCATCCGCATTCACATCCCCGTTGCAATCAAGCAGCCCCATGTGTCTGTGCCTCTGTGCAGCCGCCTCATCAAACGGGCCAACGCTGCGGTTCCATAGGTTGTTCATTTTTCACCTCGTTCAAAAGGAAAGGCCCGGCACCTTACGGTGTTGAGCCTTTCAGCAAATTATTCAATTATTTTAAGATCTTACATGAAAGCGGCCTATTCATCCAGCATGAGCTGTCCATCAATCGCCTTTTGTTTCAGGCGTTCCATCTGCTCGCGCTCTAACTGCGCAATGCTCTTTTCAGGTGTTGGAAGATCCTCCGGCATAGTGCCGTCGATCTTTCGGATTGCCTCCCTTACTTCATTCCCGACAGCATAATGAACAGCGGTCGCGGCATCGGAAGTCGAAACTTGATCCTTGCGTAGCTTTTCCTCAGTCTGCGAAATGCGAAACAGGTTAGCAATCAACTCCGTACTCCCCATGTAATCAAGTATCTTTTGGCCGATGGCAAGTCCCTTTCTGCGGTGAATATCATCTACCGTCATTCCGCCATACAAGCCCATATATCCAGCATTCTGAAAGATTGCAAATTCTTCCGCCGTGATAACGCCTGCGTTCCGTGCGGTCTCAGCCAAAAGCTGATTCCACTGCTTGATATCACCGCAACCACAAGCCTGCGACTATCCTCATCCAGCTGATTAAAGCGGTCTGCAACCTCCTGCCGATAGGTTTGAATCGCAAAGTATGTCTGCCCAAGAGCGATCACCTCTTTGCGCGGATCACCATTCTGGACGATCAGATAGCAGGCATAACGCGAAAGCTCGTAATCAAGGATGTCTTTTACTCCTCCATTCGGCATGGGAGATGTTTTCCTGACCTCAGGAAAACATTCCAAGGTACTGCGTCCACTGTTCTCGCAGGCAATCATGGCACGCTTGATAACCTTATAGAAGTTCTCCCATTTTGCATAGTCCAGCACGGGAGCAAGCTCCCGTGCTGCCCAGTATTCTGATCCATCTGGACGGATTCGCTTGATATCTTCAAAGCACTTATACTCTTTTGCAGACAATGTGCTCATCGCGCATACTCCTTCATTGTTTTTACTCCATATCAAGAAAACTCTATTCGCTTTTTGAATCATCCTGACGGGCAACCACCTGTGCCGATGCTTCAATTATTTCTGTGACCACCGCATTTAACTGAGCAGCGTTCTGCGAAGTGATAACAGGCTGACCGGTTTCCGCCTCAAGCTGTTGCCGCGCGACATTTGCGACATTGCCGCCACGCTTGGCGACCTTTATGCTCTCGTCAAAACCGACGGGCTTGGATGCCTTGGAAATATCTCGTGTGGATGCCTCAGCCAGCATTGTCAACACGAGTTCAGTATCACTCATGTTGTCCCTCAGATTTTCCTTTTTGAGCCCCTTGAGATTTTTGTACTGTCGGGTCGTCATACCGGACCACGCCCTTGAAATCTCATCGGTCAGGATAGCAAATTCCCTGCCCTTTTCCACTCCGCGCCTCTGCCATTCGTCGGTGAGCTCATTGCGGATACGGATGGAAAGGAGCCTTTGGTGCACCCAGTCGGGATCATAGCCCTTTCTGAGATAGGTTTCCAAAGCACGGTCAATGGCCTGTTCCGGGTCAATGGTTTCCTCGATGCGCTCGCGGCCAACCTCGGCAAGCCAGCGTTTCACTGGCTCCGCGCGGGGAGACGGAACGGACTGGATGATACGCAAGAGCTGTTCCGTAGTAGCAACATCGGTTGCGCGGCGCTTTCCGTCAGATGCGGTCATTTTCAACTGCTGACAATTTGTCAGCAGTTCATCTGCGCCCTCTTCTTTCAGCCGCTGCTTGAGTTTGGCCCAGTAGTTGCTCGCTCCACGAGCGGTCTGCTGACCTGTCAAAACAGAAATGACATCGGTAACTGAAAAATACCATTCTTCTTTTTCTGTATCCCATGCTGTGCGAATCTTTTGATCTTCAAAAAGCTGGATTTTTTCCTGTTCGCTCATAGCGTTCGGTATCCTTTCTTTTACTCTTTTTCATTATACATCAGCCGACCTGCTGCCGCAAGAACGCCAAAAACAACTCTTCAAGTTTCTTGTCGCTGCCCAGCTTTTCAAGGTACGGAGCGAACTTCCTGCGGTCAAAGCTGATCTTCTTCGATGGTGCGGCACGGCGCTGGGCTTCCTCGGCGCGAGCCTGCCGCCATACAGCGTAAATCTCCTGTTTTTCCACAGAAGGGGGCGGACAGGTGCGGGTGATTTTCTGCACCGTGGCCTTATTGAGCGTGTAGCCCTCGATAGAGCACATCTCCACAAATGCCTGCTGGGTGGCTGCGTCGTAGTCAGCAATCAACTCTGCGCAGGCAATCGGCAGCTTGCGTGGAGTGTCTTCCAAAATATCCGCAAGCGGTCCAATCAGGCTCGCCAACTTGATTGCTTTGCGGATCTCGTACTCGGTCACGCCAAAGAAATCCGCCACGAGTTTGCGGGCATTATACTTCTGGCGATCTTCGCCAGAAGTTCCTCCGTCGTCTGTTTCTGCCAACCTTTGGCGAGAATCGCCAAAGGTTGGGCAGACAGCATTTCTTTGCCCGTTTCGATTGCTCTCAACAAGCAATGCATGATATGCTTTGCCGCGCTCAATGATGGTAAGATCCTGACGCCGCAGGAGGTTGGTGGCAACAGCAATAGAGATAGCCCTCGCGTCGTCGGCATTCACCACCTCGGCTGGGATCATGTCATGCCCGGTCATCTGCCAAGCCCTCGTGCGGTTATGACCGGCAAGGATCTCATAATCGTTGCTGCCTGGGATAGGGCGGACGATAACACGCTCGTAGATCCCCTGCTCGGCAAGCTGCTGTGAAAATGCCTTGAGTTTTTCCGGAGGATAGGGATGAAACCCGATGTCGGCAGTAATAAATGGGCGAAGCCTGTCTATCGGCAGATCACAGAATCTCGATGCCTCCGGTGCTGGTGCACCTCGAAACAGCGTTTCATACGCCTCGTCGCCCACCACAATTTCAGCAGCCTGCTGTGTGGCGCTCATACGCCTTTTTAGCAGGTCATTCATGTCGCGTTTAGGCAAGATGAAGCACCTCCAGAGCAAGGCTGCGGTATGACTCGGCAGCAGGATTCTTGGGTGCATAATCAAGAATGCTCATTCCTGCAGCAGGGCACTCGGCGACCTTGATTGTCTGCTCGATCGGGCGCTCAAAAACATGGAGACTCTCGCCGTAGATATCATTTACACTGTTTCGAACGCTCTGACAGAGCTGAGGGCGCGATTGATACATAGTCAAGAGAATGCCGGCAATCTTCAAATCAGGATTGAATCGGTTCTGAACATTTTTCACCATTTCCAATACATCCGGAATTCCTTCACTTGCAAGGAAATGTGCCTGCACTGGAATAATGCAATAATCGGCAGCAGCGAGTGCGTTGATGGTCAAAAGCTCATGTTTCAGCCCGCAGTCAATAATAATGTAGTCATACTGTTCGTAAAACGAGGTCAACAAGGTGGCCATTATCTTTTCGCTGGGGTCATTCGATGCACCTGCCGCATTATATTGAGATAGCTGCATGACTTGCAATCGGGCCGCAGCATCTGCCAGTCGTTTATTGGCAGGAATCAGGTCCATGCCCACCTCGGTATGTATTACGGAGCGAGGAAGATGTAGCGGCAGATCTTCCGGAGAGTCAATTTGAACAAGCAGCAGTTTTGCTAGGGTGTTTCTCTGTTCTCCTGGAGTATATCCTAACGCAGCCGTCAGATTGCCCTGTGGGTCATTGTCAACCAGAAGGACCTTCTTTTCTTTCGCCGTAAGCGCTGCGCCGAGATTCAGCGCCGTGGTAGTTTTCCCGACTCCGCCTTTTGAATTGGTAATAGCGATAACATTATGCTCCCTCATAATCAACACTCCTTATTAAATCCACGTGTGCAGCGCTTTTTTCTTTGATGGAATGAAACGACCTGCTTCCAATAAATCTCAGCAAACCTTTCTTGGGAATATAAGCTCGGGTTCCCAAGCGTACAACTGCAAGCCCGCAAGTTGTATACCATCTGCGAATCACATGTTCCGAATAACCCAGCAGATCATGCACCTGCTGTACTGTGAGCATCTGCGGTTCATCTTTCCATAACACAGATGCGTATTGTGACAGTTCATTCGCAAAGTTCCGGTCAAACTTGCCTGGATACGTTTGAATCCGAGATTTCCTTTGAAAACTATATTTTGCCGGATCATGAGCCCTATCCGTTAAATAGGCCTCGGCATCAGACTGACGAATCAGATAGCGATGTGTTTGATTTCCAATATCAATGTAAGGAATAAGCCCGCTTTGAATCAACTTCAAGGCGTTTGCTTTCCGAATATGAGCCAATTTGCAAAATTGTTCTTTGCTGATATAGGGTATACCGTCGATAAAATATTCCCTCATACATGATTCCTCACTTTTCTTTTTGCATAGTCCTCGCTGAGCACATAATCAATTACGCTGTTTTTCGAGATATAGTAATGCGGCTTGATGAAAATGCTCTTAACGTGCTTTTCGTGGATTAGCTTGCGCGCAAAGTTATCACTTACACCGCCAAGCATTTCTCGAAACTGAAGCAGCGTTACCATGTCGGGATATGCGCGAAAAATTTTGCGATAATATTTCTTGCTTCTGCCTTTCATATTGAATTGTTCTCCTGTGCTATGATATAGTGTGTCGTTAGTGAAAGACTGTAAGCACGGGGAGTTCTGCCCTAGTTCTGCCCTAGTTCTCCCCAAATGTGTTTTTTCTTACAAATTGAAGTTTTCTTAAAAATGCAAAAAAGGCCGAAAACCACTGAATTACAAGGGCTTTCGGCTGTGGAACGATGCGGAAGAAAGTGCAGGAAATCGTGGCTTACAAGACTCAAAATCCGCCGCTGGCGACAGCGTACCGGTTCGACTCCGGTCACCGGCACCAATCAAAAAGGAAGCCGCTTGCCAAAGGCGAGCGGTTTCCTTTTTCGCTTTTGATTTACTTTACACTGCCGTCGGCATTGAAGACGGGGAGCTTTTCAAGGAACAGAATGTCCTTGCGTTCAGCGGCGCCGCCCTCGGCGAGCACTGCCATGCGGCCTGCGACCGTGCCGCCCGCCTTTTCAACAAGGGCCTCCATCGCCTTGAGCGAACCACCCGTGGAGATCACATCGTCAACGAGCAGGACCTTCTTGCCGCGGATGAGGGCAGCATCGTCCGAGCCGAGGAAGAGCTTCTGCTCGGCAACGGTGGTGATGGACTTGTCATCGACCGAGATGGGGTCGGGCATATAGACCTTGGGACCCTTGCGCGCGATGAAATACTTCTTCGCACCGCTCTGGCGCGCCATCTCGTGGATGAGGGGGATGGACTTTGCCTCGGCGGTGAAGAGATAGTCATAGTCGATCCCGGCGGCAAGCTTCAAAAGCTCCTGCGCGCAGCAAACGGTCAGCTCCGCGTCGCCAAACATGATGAACGCGCCGATATAAAGATCGTCCGTCACCTTGCAGATGGGAAGGTCGCGGTCTAGGCCCGCGACGTGCATCGGATAAGTCGCCATAAAAAGGAAGCTCCCTTCGCGTTTTGCATCTTAATTTCTGCCGCACGGTGCGGCAAACAGAATTCAGTATAGCGCTTTTGCGCCGCTTGTCAAGCGCTCAGTCCTCAGTGTCGCCCTCGGGCATGACGAGCGCGCAGATAAAGTAGGCGAGGATGCCGGTGCCCGCAAAGACTGCCAGCAGAGCCCAGAGCACGCGCACGAGCGTCGGGTCAAGGTTAAGATAATCGGCGAAACCTGCGCACACGCCGCAGATCTTTTTGTTGTTGCGGGACTTGCAAAGACGTTTCTTTTCGTCCATAATCGATTCTCCTTTTCCGGCTGCAAAGCAGCCACGGTGGGTCAATAGATAACGAATACAGTATATCACATTTTGCATCGTTGTAAAGCGCGCTTTTTCTGCATTTTGCGCGAAAAAGGGGAGAAGGAGGGAGAAAATGCGCGCGATTTCGCCCCCTTGCGCGCACTTTTTCGGAAAAGGACGGAAAAGAGGCAAATTCCCCCTTGCAACTTCCTTTTTTCTGTGGTATAAACTTGTGTTGAGCAAATGCTTTGAAAGGGAAAATAGTGAGTTTGTTCCGCTAAGAGAGGATCGGTCGGCGGCTGGGAGCCGGTCTGCGGAATGTCGCTTGGTTCGCCCCCGAGCAGCCGCGAGGAAATGCGCGGCCGGCCGGCCCCCGTTACGGGCAAAGAGCGCGCGCCTGCGGGCGCGAATCAGGGTGGTACCGCGGAAGAAGTCTTTCGTCCCGAATGTCGGGAGGGGAGACTATTTTTTTGCCTCTGCCGCCGATCAAAGACCCTTGCAAATTTTTACCTGAAAAGGAGAAATGATATGAAACAGCAACTGGAAGCGATCCGCAAAGCGGCGCTCGAAGCGATCGCTGCTGCCGCCACGGCGGAGGAGCTCGATGCGCTGCGCGTCCGTTACCTTGGCAAGAAAGGCGAGTTGACCGCCGTTTTGAAGCAGATGGGCAAGCTCAGCGCCGAGGAGCGCCCCGTGATCGGGCAGCTTGCCAACGAGGTGCGCGCCAAGCTTGAGGCGGGCATTGAAGAAAAGGCGGGCGAGCTTGCCGACAAGGCCATGGAGTGCAAGCTCAAAAGCGAGGCCGTGGACGTCACCATCCCCGGCAAGCAGGAGAAGATCGGCGTGAAGCACCCGATGTATCAGGTGCTCGACGAGATCAAGGATATCTTCGTCGGCATGGGCTTTGAGATCCTCGAAGACCGCGAGGTGGAGCTTGCCGAGTATAACTTCACCAAGCTGAACGTGGAAGAGGGCCACCCCGCCCGCGAGTGGAGCGACACGTTCTACTTCACCGAGGACAGTTCCATCCTCCTGCGCACGCAGACCTCTCCCATGCAGATCCACGCGATGGAAACGCGCGAGCTGCCCATCCGCATCCTCGCCCCCGGCCGCGTGTACCGCAAGGACGAGGTCGACGCGACGCACTCTCCCATGTTCCACCAGATCGAGGGCATGGCCATCGACAAGGGCATTACGATGGCAGACCTCAAGGGCACGCTCAATGAGGTCGTGCGCCAGCTCTACGGCGAGCACACGGTCACGCGCTTCCGCCCCCATCACTTCCCCTTCACCGAGCCGAGCTGCGAGATGGACATCCAGTGCCACAAGTGCCACGGCGCGGGCTGCCCCACCTGCAAGGGCGAGGGCTGGATCGAGGTGCTCGGCGCCGGCATGATCCACCCGAAGGTGCTCGAAGGCTGCGGCATCGACTCCACGGTCTATTCCGGCTGGGCCTTCGGTATGGGCCTTGAGCGTCTGGCGCTCGGCCACTTCAAGATCAGCGACCTGCGTTTGATCTTTGAGAACGATGTGAGATTTTTGGAGCAGTTTTAAGAAAGGAGAGCGAAGAAATGATTTTAAGCAGAAATTGGCTCAACGAGTTCGTTGACCTCAAGGATATCACCGACAAGCAATTCAACGACGATATGACGCTCTCCGGCTCGAAGGTCGAGACGGTCGAGCGCCCCGACGAGGAACTCAAGAACGTGGTCGTGGGCAAGATCCTCGAAATGAAGCGCCACGAAAATTCCGACCACATGTGGGTCTTGAAGATCGACGTCGGTCAGGCGGAGCCGGTGCAGATCGTCACCGGCGCGTGGAACGTTCATGTGGGCGACTATGTGCCCGCCGCGCTTTCCGGCGCGCACCTGCCCGGCGGCATCAAGATTGAAAAGGGCGAGCTGCGCGGCGTTGAGTCCGACGGTATGCTCTGCTCGCTCAAGGAGCTCGGCATGACGGCGGAGCACGACTTCCCCTATGCCGTCATCACGCCAGCGGCCATCCTGAACGACTATCATCCCATCGACAAGGATAAGCCCTCCATCCCTGCTGATATCAAGCCCGGCGACAAGGTCTACGGCCCTGTGCTCTGCGGCCGCGTCGAGGCGGTGAAGAGTACGGACGGCGGCTACGACGTTCGCGTGAACGACGGCACAGTCACCCGTGCGGCGAAGACTGTCTGCTCGAACCTCCACGAGGGCGACCTTGTCGCGTACAACACGAAGAGCGACACGATCTGCACGCTCGAAGACCTGCACGCCGAGCAGAAGGAGTTCCCTCACTGCATCGCCGACGGCATCTTTATCCTGCGCGAGGAGGACGCCGAGCCGGGCCTCAACACGGCACGCATCCTCGGCCTCGACGATTCCATCGTCGAGTTTGAGATCACGCCGAACCGCCCCGACTGCCTGAGCGTTATCGGCCTTGCGCGCGAGGCGAGCGCGACCTTCAAGCGCCCGCTCAAGCTGCACGAGCCTGAGCCGCACGGCTGCGGCGGCAGCATCGCCGACTTTGTCGACATCGACATTGAGGACGGCGACCTCTGCCCGCGCTACACCGCGCGCATGGTGAAAAACGTCAAGATCGCGCCGTCCCCGCGCTGGATGCGCGAGAGACTGCGCAACAGCGGCGTGCGCCCGATCAACAACATTGTCGATATCACGAACTACGTCATGCTCGAATACGGCCAGCCGATGCACGCTTTTGACTTCAGCTGCGTCGAGGGCGGGCACATCATCGTGCGCACCGCGCACGATGGCGAGACCATTCAGACGCTCGACGGCAACGAGCGCAAGCTCACGCCGAGCATGCTCTGCATCTGCGACGAGCACAAGCCCGTGTGCGTCGCGGGCGTGATGGGCGGCGCGAACAGCGAGATCGTCGGTGACACGGCGATGGTGCTCTTTGAGTCCGCCAACTTCAACGGCGTTTCCGTGCGCCGCACGGCAAGCGCCCTCGGTATGCGCACTGATGCCTCCTCCCGCTACGAAAAGGGCCTCGACATGATGAACACCATCAAGGCTGTCGAGCGTGCCTGCGAGCTTGTGGAGCTGCTCGGCTGCGGCGAGGTCGTCGACGGCGTGATGGACGTGGTCGCCAAGGAAAAGGCCCCCACGGTCGTCAAGCTCGAACCCGACAAGATCAACGCCCTGCTCGGCACGGAGCTCAGCGAGGACCTGATGCGCGAGATCCTTGTCTCCCTCGGCTTCATCCTGAATGGCGACGATATTTACGTTCCCTCTTGGCGCGGCGACGTGGAGCATTACAGCGACATCGCCGAGGAGGTCGCCCGCTTCTACGGCTACAACAAGATCCCCTGCACGCTCATGCGCGGCGAGACCACGCGCGGCGGCTTCAGTGAGCAGCAGCGCTTCGACCGTGCCATCGGCGGCGCGGTGCGCGCGCTGGGCTACGATGAGATCATCACCTATTCCTTCATCAGCCCCACCTATTACGACAAGATCCGTATGCCGAAGGATTCCCCGCTGCGCAAGAGCATGAAGATCCTCAACCCGCTGGGTGAGGATACCTCCATCATGCGCACGACCATCCTGCCGAGCATGCTTGAGATCATCGCGCGAAACTTCAGCTACCGCAACAAGTCCGCTCGCCTCTACGAGCTCGGCAAGATTTACCTGCCGCGCGAGGATGGCCTTGCCGACGAGCCGAAGTACCTTTCTCTTGGCGCCTATGGCGACGGCGTGGACTTCTTCTCCTTCAAGGGCAGTGTTGAAACGCTGCTGCGCGAGCTGCGCATCACGAACGTGAAGTTTGAGGCGTGCACGGACAACGCCTCCTACCACCCCGGCCGCTGCGCCTGCGTCTACGCGGGCGAGACGCTCCTCGGCGTCTTCGGTCAGATCCACCCGCTCGTTGCCGCGAACTACGGCGTCGACAGCGAGATATACACCGCCGAGCTGAGCTTTGAGGCTATGTACGAGATGCGCGGCGGCATCCCCGTCTACCAGCCGCTGCCGAAGTTCCCCGCCGTCACGCGCGACATTGCCGTCGTCTGCGACGAGGCCGTGACCGTCGGTGCGCTCGAGGAGAGCATCCGCCGCGGCGCAAAGGGCCTTCTCAAGGAAGTCTCGCTCTTCGACATTTACCGCGGCCCCGGCGTGGCGGACGGCAAGAAGAGCGTTGCCTTCAACCTCGTCCTGCGCGCGGACGACCGAAGCCTCACCGGCGACGAGGCGGACGAGGACGTGCAGTCCATCCTCGCGGCCCTCTCTGCCGACCACGGCGCGGTGCTTCGTTAAAAAGAGCATAAGGAAAGATTACGATTTGGTTACAGTTGACAGCGCTCCCTTTACTTTTCCCCTTTGCGTTGCTATACTGTGAGCATAGAAAGGAGGGACTCTCCCAATGGAAGAATTTACCCGAAAGTTTAATGTTGCGCAGGAGAAGGACGCTGAGATCCGCCACATCCTGACGACCGTTTACGCCGCGCTGGAGGATAAGGGCTATAACCCCATCAATCAGATCGTCGGCTACATCCTCTCGGAGGATCCCACCTATATCACCAACCACAACAACGCCCGCACGCTGATCCGCAAGCTGGATCGCGACGAATTGCTGCAAACGCTCGTGCGCAGCTATCTCGGCAAGTAAAAGAAAATCAAATCGAAATACAGACCTTCGGAGACCGTGCACGCGGCCTCCGAAGGTCTGTTGCTTTTTTTATCCCGGTTTTATTGACAAGGGGGGTGAAAAATGCTATACTGCAAAAGGTTACAAAATGGTTACAAAGTTACAATTCGGTTACAAGAGTAAGGAGTGAGTCAAAATGGCAGAAGCTACGGAAGGCCTCGTTTACCGCGGCCACCCGCTGCGCCGTGTGGATAATCTCATCTACTACGGCTCGATGGCGGACAAATATATCGTGATGATGCAGGTGCTCGATACGGCGCCGCTCAAGGATATTACGCTTGCAAAGCGCGTTTCCATTCAGCTGCAGTTGACCGACGCGACCCTTCGTTCGCGCGATCGCGTGGTGCGCTCCACGGAAAAGAGCAGCCTTGGCGAGGCGATGGAGTTTGCTTCCATCTGGCTCGAGCGCGCACTGAGCGGCAAAATGTAAAAAAAGCTGCACGCAGCCCCTACTTTTTCACGAAAGGAATACCCACTTATGAGAAATCATTCAAGATGCTTATCGTTCCTGCTTTCCGGCGTTCTTTCCGTCAGCCTGCTCGCGCCCCTGTCCACGGCGCGGGCCGCGAGTGACGGTTCCATCCGCGACCTCGTCGACCGCGTGACGGTGCTGACCGAGACGGTCCAGGCGGAGAGCGCGAGTCAGGAAGAACTCAACCGGCTGGATGAAATGCAGGCGGAGCTTGAAGACAAGGCAGACGCCAAAGAAGATGTGTCCGAGACGGAGACCGTTACGATGGTCGTCACGGGCGGCACGATCAACGTGCGCACCGGTCCCGGCACAAATTACGACAAGATCACGCAGGTGGTCAGCGGCAAACAGGTCACGGTCGTCGGCGAAACGAACGGCTGGTATCAGGTGAAATTCGGCTCCACGACCGGTTGGCTGCTCGGTGAATATCTGCGCGATCCTGCCGACCTCGACGGCACGGTGGGCGCTAAGATCGTCTCCATGGCGATGCCCTTCCTCGGCACGCGCTATCGCTCCGGCGGCGCGTCCCCCAGCGGCTTCGACTGCTCGGGCTTTACGATGTATCTCTATGCAAAGCTCGGCTACTCGCTGCCCCATTCGGCGACCGCCCAGTATAAAAACTGCGGCTACGCCGTGGCCAAGGCGGACTTGCAGCCCGGCGACCTCGTCTTCTTCTCGGACTCCTCCCACGCCATCGGTCATGTGGGCATCTACATCGGCAACGGTCAGATCATCCACGCGCGCTACAGCGTTGGCAAGGTCATGATCGACAGCCTCTCTGCGAGCTACTATGCTTCCCGCTACGTCGGCGCGAAGCGCATCGCGTGATGAACGAGCCTTTTGCTACATAAAAAACGGAACGGTGAAAACCGTTCCGTTTTTTCTTTTATTCTTCAGTAGGGTTTTCCTCGGCCTTTTCCGCTTCGGCGGCGCGGATGGCCTCGGCTTCGGCCTTCGCCTCGGCGAGGACTTTCTTCTCGCTCTTCGTCTTGAGCTGCTTTTCGTCGAACTGCGCCCAGAGATCGGGGCGGCGCAGCATCGTGCGCTTGTAGCTCTCTTTTTTGCGCCATTTGGCCACATTCTCGTGGTGGCCGGAGAGCAGCACGTCCGGCACGCGGCGGCCGTGCCACTCGTCGGGACGGGAATACTGCGGATATTCGAGAAGCCCCGCCCAATGAGACTCCTCGGTGAAGCATTCCTCCTCCGGCAGCACGCCCGGCACCATGCGGCAGATGGCGTCCGTCACGGCCATGGCGGGGATCTCGCCGCCTGTGACGACGAAATCGCCCATCGAGAGCTCCTCGTCCACGCACTCGTCGATGAAGCGCTGGTCGATGCCTTCATAGTGGCCGCAGACGAGAATCAGATGATCGTAGCTGTCCTTCAGCTCGCGCGCCACCGCCTGCGTGAAGGTACGCCCGCAGGGGGAGAGGTAGATCGTATGGCCGCGGCTGCCCGCCTCCTCGCACACGTGCGCCCAGCAGCGGTACAGGGGGTCTGCCTGCATCACAGCGCCGCGCCCGCCGCCGTAGGGGTAGTCATCGACCTGCATCTGCTTGTTGGTCGTGTAGTCGCGGATCTGGTGTGTTTTGATCGTGATGTACCCGCGCTCCTGCGCGCGCCCGAGGATGCTGACGTTCATCATCGCATCGATCGAGGCGGGGAAGAGCGTTAAAATATCAATCCTCATCGGTCTCCAGCCCCTCTATCATGTGCACGCTGATCTCACGCGCCTCTTCGTCAACGTTGGTGATAAAAATATCCTTGACCGCCGGGATGAGATAGGTTTTCTCCTCACCTTTGACCTTATAGAGCTTGTGGGCGGGGTAGGAGAGCACATCCACCACCGTGCCGATGTAGGTGTGGGGGAAGTAGTTGTACACTGTCATGCCGACGATCTCGGCGTCAAAGTGTTCGCCCGGCTTGAGCTGCACCTCCGTGCGGCGGATGGAGAGCACCTTGCGCTTGAGCGCGGCGGCGGCGTCCATGTCGTCAATCTCGGGGAGCTTCATAAGGACCATGTCGCCCTGCACGCGCTTGCTCGTGGGGCGGAAGGGCTCGCCGTCCATGTAGAACGTGCGGAAGCCGCTCAACTGCCCCGCGCTCACGTCCCAGGGCTGGACCTTGACCTCGCCGCGCACGCCGTGCGTGTTGACGATCTGGCCGACCTCAATATATTCCGGGCGCGCGCTCGGCTGCGGCGCGGGCTTTTTGGAAAAAAGACCCATGTGTCATTCTCCTTTGCATACTCGTTATCTTATCAGTATAGCGGAATCGGGAAGGGATGGCAAGAATAAAAAATGTTCCCGGGAACTTCCCGGGAACATTTTTTTCGTTCAGTCTACGATGTCGACAGACACCTTTACGCCGGTGCGCTGAGCATAGGAACGGACGACCGTGCGGATCTCCTTGGCAATCCGGCCCTGACGGCCAATGACCTTGCCCATATCGTCAGGTGCGACGCGCAGCTCCAACGTAAGCTCGTCTGCGCCCTGCTTTTCCGTGACGGTGACGTCATCGGGATGCTCAACAAGGCTGCGGGCGATGTAGAGCAGCAAGTCTTTCATTTCTTGCACCCCGTGCTCTTACAGCGCGTTGACTTTCTTCAGCAGCTCGCGAACCGTGTCGGTGGGCTGAGCGCCGGTCTTGATCCACTCCTGAGCGCGCTCGGCGTCGATCTTGATCTCAGCGGGGGAGACACAGGGGTTGTAGGTGCCGATCTCTTCGATGAAACGGCCATCGCGGGGATAGCGGGAATCGGCAACGACAACACGATAGAAGGGAGCCTTCTTAGCGCCCATTCTGCGCAAACGAATTTTAACCATGGTGAAATACCTCCAAAAAATAAATGTGTTTTTGTATGTATGATGAAATGCTTGTGCACTCGATCAACTTATTTGAAACGTTTTTTGCGTCCGAAGCCACGCATCCGACCTCCGCCGCCCATGCCCTTGGGCATCTTGCCGCGGTTCATTTGCTTGATCATGTCCTGCATGAGCTCGAACTGCTTGAGAAGGCGGTTGACATCCACGACCTCAAGTCCACAGCCGGCGGCGATGCGGCGCTTGCGGCTCGCGCCGAGCACGGCGGGATTCTCGCGCTCGTAGGGCGTCATCGAGAGGATGATCGCCTCGGTGTGGGCCATCATCTTCGGGTCGATCTCCGCGCCGGCGAGCTGCTTGCCGAGCTGGCCGGGCATCATGCCTGCGATCTGTTCGAGGCTGCCCATGTTCTTGAGCTGCATGAGCTGGTCATAATAATCGGTGAGCGTGAAGCGGTTCTTCTTGAGCTTTTCCTCGAGCTTCTTGGCCTTTTCCTGGTCAATGCTCTGCTCGGCACGCTCGATGAAGGACAGCACGTCGCCCATGCCGAGGATGCGCTGAGCCATGCGGTCGGGGTGGAAGGGCTCGATCATGTCGAGCTTTTCGCCCGTGCCGATGAACTTGATGGGCTTGCCGGTGGCCGCGCGGATGGAAAGCGCCGCGCCGCCGCGGGCGTCGCCGTCGAGCTTTGTGAGCACGACGCCGTCGATGCCGAGCGCTTCGTCAAAGGCGGTGGCGGCATTCACCGCGTCCTGACCGGTCATCGCGTCGACAACGAGCAGGATCTCGGTCGGCTTGACGGCGGCCTTGACGCGTTTGAGTTCGTCCATCAGCGCCTCGTCGATGTGCAGGCGGCCGGCGGTATCGAGGAAAACGATGTCGTTGCCGTGGTCGCCGGCGTACTTAAGCGCTTCCTGCGCGATGGTCACGGGATCGATCTGCCCCATTTCGAAAACGGGGATGTTCAGCTGCTTGCCGACGACCTGCAGCTGCGTGATGGCGGCGGGACGGTATACGTCGCACGCCGTGAGCAGCGGGCGGTGGCCCTGCTTGCGGAAATAGCCCGCGAGCTTTGCGACATTCGTCGTCTTACCGGCGCCCTGCAAGCCGACCATCATCACGACCGTCGGCGGTCTGGAGGCGAAGGTGAGCTTGGCGTTTGCACCGCCCATCAGATTCGTCAGTTCTTCGTTGACGATCTTGATGACCTGCTGGGCGGGAGTCAGGCTGTCGAGCACCTCGACGCCGACGGCGCGCTCGGACACGGTCTTGATAAAGTCTTTGACGACCTTGTAGCTCACGTCCGCTTCAAGGAGCGCAAGGCGCACCTCGCGCATGGCGAGCTTGATGTCCTCTTCGCTCAGGCGGCCCTTGCCGCGCAGGTTCTTGAATGTGGCGTTGAGTTTTTCGCTGAGTCCTTCAAAAGCCATGGAACTGTTACTCCTTGAGTGCCGCCGCCTCGGCCCGGATCACGCCGGTAAGCTCTTCGAGCTGGCGGTCTTCATACCGGCGGAAATTGATCTGGCTGATCTGCTCGGCCGCGTCGGCGATTTTTTCCGCGTGGGGCCCGAGCTGCATGAAGCGCTTGATGAGCCCCGTCTTGTCTTCGATCTCAGTCATGTAGTTCTCCGCGCGCACGATCACATCGCGCACGCCCTGACGGGAGATGCCGTAGTTCTCGGCGATCTCGGACAGGGACAGATCTTCGTTATAATAGAGATCGTAGAATTCCTTCTGGCGGTCGGTGAGAAGCTCCCCATAAAAGTCGAAGAGCATCGTCATACGAAAGGTCTGATTTTTCATGGGGTTCCTCCTTGGTTCAGATTCTTCTGTAAAGTTCTAACGCTTTACAACATGAATCAGTTTACATGATTTTATCAGAATTGTCAAGGAAAAATCGCAAGAAAAACGTCACGCGGGCGGAAAAGTCCGGCCTTTTTGCGCGACGCGCCGCCTTTTGGGGAGAAAAGAGTGGAATTGTTCATGGTTTCGTGGTATCCTAAGGTCAAATTCTGAAAAAATGACCACAGGAGGAATCCGTGATGGAACCGGTCAGATGTGAGATCGCACCCGAGGTGTGCCTCAACTATGTGCGGTCGGATAAATTCAAAACAGGCACGTTGAGCTTGCAGCTCATCACGCCGCTTTCGGAGGAGACGGCGAGCTTCGGCGCGCTGCTGCCGAGCGTGCTGCGCCGCGGCACGATGGAGCATCCCGATATGCGCTCGCTCTCCACGGCGCTCGACCTGCTCTACGGCTCGTCGATCGGCTGCACGGTGCGCAAAAAGGGCGAGAACCAGTGCATCGGCTTTGCCGCGAGCTTCATCGACGAGGCCTTCGTTCCCGGCGGGGAGAAGCTCCTTGAGCCGATGTGCGACCTTCTGGGCGAGCTGCTGCTCGACCCCGTGACGCGCAACGGCCGCTTCCTGAGCGACTATGTGGAAAGCGAGAAGCAGAACCTCATCGACGCCATCCGCGGCATCATCAACGATAAGCGCGACTATGCAGACCTTCGCCTTTTGCAGGAGATGTGCCGCGGCGAGCGCTACGGGGTCGACAAATTCGGCTCCATCGCGCGCGTGGAGAAGATCACCAACCAGACGCTCTTCCGCTATTATCAGGAGCTTTTGTCCACGGCGCACTTAGAGCTTTTCTACTGCGGCAGCGCCGAGCGAAAGCGCGTTGAGGGCGCGCTTGCCCGTGCGCTTGCTCCCTTGCAGCGCGCGGCGGTCGTTCCGCCCGCCGTTGCGGAGAAGAAGGATGCGCCGCTCTCGCCGCGCGAGATCACCGAGCGCATGGACGTGACGCAGGGCAAGCTCTCGATGGGCTGGCGCGTAGGCACGAATGACGCGAGCGCGATGATGCTCGCAAACCTCATCTTCGGCGGCTACAGCAACTCCAAGCTCTTTTTGAACGTGCGCGAGAAGCTCTCCCTCTGCTATTATGCCTCGTCCTCGTATCATCGCTCCAAGGGCATCGTCACGGTGTCGTCCGGCATCGAGCACGGGGATGTGGAGACCGCCAAGCGCGAGATCCTTGCCCAGCTTGCCGCCGTGCAGCGCGGTGAATTTGAGCGCTGGGAGGTCGAGGGCGCAAGGGCGTGCCTCATCGCCTCTCTTGAGTCGCGCGGCGACAGCGCCGGGCGCATGGAGGAAAACGCCCTCGGTCAGGCGGCGACGGGCATCCGCGAGACGGCGGAGGAGCTCATTGCGGCGCTGCGCGGCGTGACGGACGAGCGCATTGCCGAGGCCGCGCAGAGCATGACGCTCGATACGATCTATTTCCTCACAGGGGAGGACGGTGCAAATGGATAAAAAAGAAGTATTGTACCCCCGCATCGGCGAGACGGTCGTCGAGGCGACGCTGCCGAACGGACTGAAGCTTTTCATCGTTCCCAAGCCAAAGCACCGCAAAAAGTATGCCTTTTTCGCCACGCGCTATGGCGGCATGGATATGCAGTTCATCCAAAACGGCGAGAAGCGCACGACGCCCGCGGGCATCGCGCACTATTTAGAGCATAAGATGTTCGACACGGAAGACGGCAACGCCCTCCAGCAGCTTTCGCAGAACGGCGCGGAGCCGAACGCCTTCACCTCGAATGCGATGACGGGCTATTATTTTGACTGCACCGCGCATTTTGAAGAAAACCTGCGCATCCTGCTCTCCTTCGTCTCCGTGCCGTATTTTACGGAGGAAAGCGTGGAAAAGGAGCGCGGCATCATCGGCCAGGAGATCCGCATGGTCGAGGATTCGCCCGACTGGCAGGTCTACGAGCGCCTTCTTGCCTGCCTGTACCGCACGTCGAGCGCGCGCGTGCCCATCGCGGGCACGGTCGAGAGCATCGCGGAGATCACCGCGCAGACGCTCTACGACTGCCACCGCGCGTTCTACTGCCCGTCCAATATGGCGCTGTGCGTCGTCGGCAATGTCGACGCGGACAAGGTCATCGCCCTTGCAGAAGCGGTCCTCCCGCGCGAGCGCGGCGAGGAGATCGCGCGCTGCTACGGCGAGGAAGAGGACGATGCTGCCGCGCAGCACGAGACGATCTCGCAGATGGAGGTCGCCCTGCCGCAGTTCCTTGTGGGCTTTAAGTGCGCGGTGGACGAAAAAGACCTCATGCGCCAGTCGCTCATCGGCGAGATGGCCTGCGATATCCTGCTCGGCGATTCCTCGCCGCTCTATGAGCGCCTTTACGACGAGGGACTCATCAATTCGAGCTTTGGCGGCGGCTTTGACCAGCTGCCGGGCGTTGCGGTCCTCTGCGCGGGCGGCGAGAGCGAGCAGCCGCAAAAGGTGAGCGATGCGATCCTTGAAGAGGCGCAGCGTCTTGCGCGCGAGGGCATCGACGCGCAGTTTTTCGAGCAGATCCGCCGCGCGAGCTTCGGCGCGACGCTGCGCGCGCTCAACTCGTTTGAAAATATCGCCGTCTCGCTTGCCGACGGATATTTCCGCCATTTCGACGCGCTCAAATTTCCTGAGGCCTACGAGAGCATCGAAAAGACGGACGTCGAGCGCTTCCTGCGCGAGAATCTCACCGCAGAGCGCCGCGCCATCTCCATCATCGAACCGAAAAAAGAAGGTTGATCGTTCTATGAAATTTACCGACGTACCCATCAGCTTCCCAGGGCTTTTCGGCGACTGGAAGTTTACCGCGCCCTCTAAGGCGCTCGATATCGGAAACGGTATTTACTGGTATGGCATCATCATCGCCGCCGGTATGCTGCTGGGACTCTATTTCTGCATGAAGCAGGCGCCGAAATATGGCTTGACCGAAGACAACATCATCGATACCGTCCTCTGGGTCATCCCCACCTCCATCGTTGGCGCGCGGCTCTACTATGTGCTCTTTTACCTCGACCTTTTTCGCGGCAGCGACGGTTCGATCGACTGGTCGTCGACCTACCGCATCTGGGACGGCGGCCTTGCCATCTACGGCGGCGTCATTGCGGGCTTTTTGACGGCTTATATCTTCAGCCGCTGTAAAAAGATCTCGTTCTGGGCGCTGGCGGACTGCTGCGTGCAGGGACTTTTCATCGGCCAGGCCATCGGGCGCTGGGGCAACTTTATGAATAGAGAAGCCTTCGGCGATTTTACCGACCTTCCCTGGCGGATGCGCCTGTGGACCTCGAGTACGACCTATGTGGACGTGCATCCGACGTTCCTCTACGAAAGCCTTTGGAATTTGATCGGTCTGCTGCTGCTCTATTTTGTCGTCTCCCGCGCCCGCCGCTTTGACGGCGAGAGCACCTGCTTCTACTTCCTCTGGTACGGCCTCGGCCGCTTCTGGATCGAGGGCCTGCGGACTGACAGCCTCTATCTTTTCCACTGGACGCTCTTCGGCGAGCGCATCCGTGTGTCGCAGGCACTGTCGTTTGTGATGGTGCTCGTGAGCGCGGCGGTGCTCATCTATCAGCTCAGGGTCAAAAAAGCAGACGGCTCCACGCTCTATGTGAACCGGCAGACGCCCGCGCCTGACGAAGGCGCGAAGGATGGCGAATGATGCGCTACCATATCGACCGAAACGCCGCGCAGAGCGCCTATTTGCAGCTCTACCACCAGCTGCGGCGCGATATCGTGGGCGGCGTTTACCCGTTGGGGACGAAGATGCCCAGCAAGCGCCTCATCGCGGGCGAAACGGGAGTGAGCGTGATCACGGTGGAGCACGCGCTCGCCATCTTGTGCGATGAGGGCTACCTTGAATCCCGCGAGCGCAGCGGCTTTTTCGTAAGCTTTGCCGCGGCGGACTGCTTTCCCGTTTCGGAAACGGAGACAGTGCGCCGCGCGGGCGCCTTCCACGGCGCACAGGATGAATTTCCCTTTCCCTCGCTTGCAAAGACGATGCGAAAGGTGCTGAGCGAATATGGCGAGAGCATCCTCGTCAAGTCTCCGAACAACGGCTGCGCGGAATTGCGCGGGGCCATCGCGTCGTACCTCTCCCGCTCGCGCGGTATCAGCGTGCAGCCGGGGCAGATCGTCATCGGCTCGGGCGCGGAGTGCCTTTACGGGCTCATCGTGCAGCTCCTGGGGCGCGAGCGCGTGTTTGCGCTCGAGGACCCGTCGTATGACAAGATCCGCCGCGTCTATCAGGCGCAGGGTGTGCGGTGCGAGATGCTGCGCCTCGGCAGCGACGGCATCCGCTCGGACGAGCTTTCCCGCGCCACGGCGACGGTGCTGCACGTTACGCCCTTCCACAGCTTTCCGAGCCTTGTCACCGCGAGCGCGGGCAAGCGCCTTGAGTATCTCCGCTGGGCGAAGGAACGCGGGGGCTACATTGTTGAGGATGACTTTGACTCGGAGTTCAGCGTGTCCAGCAAGAGCGAGGATACGCTCTTCTCCCTCGAGAGCGAGAAGTCTGTTATTTATATGAACACCTTCTCCAAGACCATCGCCCCATCGATGCGCGTGGGCTATATGGTCCTGCCGCCCGCCCTTGCAGAGCGTTTCCGCCGCGAGGTGGGCTTCTATTCCTGCACCGTGCCGGTCTTTGAGCAGTATGTGCTCGCAGAGCTCATTGGCAGCGGCGACTTTGAACGCCATATCAACCGCATCCGACGCAAGCGCCGCCGCGCACCCTGAAAAAAGGGTGGAAAAATTTCTAAAATCACTTGACGGAGCCTACTGCATATGCTATAATCTCATTTGCATTTGAATGAATGCGCTGGTGTAGCTCAGTCGGTAGAGCAGCTGATTCGTAATCAGCAGGTCATGTGTTCGAGTCACACCACCAGCTCCAAAAAGCATCGAAGGTTTCGGCTTTCGGTGCTTTTTTGCTGCAAAAAGGGCGAGAAATCAAGCGTCCCTTCCACGCGGCAGAATACAATTTGCAGGCGGGACGCCGAAGGAGCGTTCCGCAATTTTTTCACAAAGGAGAACCCTATGAAACGCTTATGGATCTTACTGCTGACGATGAGCCTCGTGCTGCTGCTTGCCGCCTGCGGCGGCAAGGAAGACACCGGCACGCCGGACGAGCCGGACGATGCACCCACGCAGGAGCAGGAAAACGAAGACACGCAGAAGCCCGATGAGGAAAACGCGGCGAGCGAGCTGCCGGAAGAGCAGGAGCAGCCGGACGCAAGCAAGCCGGAAGAGCAACCCGCGGCAAAGCCCGAAGCAAAGCCTGAGACGAAGCCCGCCGAAGCGCCTGCGCAGAAGCCTACGGAAACGCCCGAGCAGCCGAAAGCGGACAAGCCCGCTTCCTCCGGCGACCCGCTCTCCATCCTCTCGACGGTCTGGAATACCTACAGCGAGGATGAGATGTTTGCCTCGAGCGAGCCGATGAGTCTGGACGTTGGCGACACGGACACGCTCGTCTATCAGCTGACCTTCCCCGCAGACGACGCCGCGCTGATCGACTCCGCCGCCGCGCTGCTGCACATGATGAACATGAACACCTTCACCTGCGGGGCGTATCACACCGCCGACGCGAAGAATGTTTCCAAGCTTGCAGACGACCTGCGCGATGCCATTCAGGGCAAGCAGTGGATGTGCGGCTTCCCCGACAAGCTCGTGATTGCAACGATGGACAAGTATGTGATCGGCATGTACGGCGATGAAGAGCTCATCAATACCTTCCGCGACAAGCTCCTTGCGAGCTACAGCGCTGCCGCCGTCGTTTACGACGAGGCGATCGCCTGAGCGCGGTAAGATGTCGGGTAAGCCTACCCGCAAAACAATGTGACAATCGCGCCGTACGGCAGAAGAGCCGTGCGGCGCGATTTGCATTTGAGGAACTGCGGCGCGTGTGCTGTAAAACGGGGAAGAGCGATATCTCTGCGAGATATCGCTCTCTTTGCTGAATAAAAAAACAAGCTGGGAAGCAATGCTTCCCGGCTTGTTTTTTATTTGGGTTCTCGCTGCGTCTCAAGAGGAGAGGGGGCTTACTTGCCGAGCGCTCTCCAGATGAAGGTGACGATCTGCGCGCGGGTGCAGTCGGCATCGGGGCTGAAGGTGACCGCAGACGTACCGGTGGTCACGCCCTCGCTCACGGCCCACTGAATCGCATTGACGTAGTAAGCATCAACGCTCACATCGGCAAAGGGATTGGCAGCGGTCACGACGGGGGACTTCTGCGCACGCCAGAGGAAAGTAACGATCTGTGCGCGGCTGCAGTGTGCATCGGGGCTGAAGGTCGTGTCAGACGTGCCCTTGGTGATGCCGTTCTTCACGGCCCAGGCAACAGCCTGTGCATAGTAGCTGTCAGCAGCAACGTCCGTGAAGGGCGTAGCGCTGTTCGCGGGAGCAGGGCTGCCGGCGGCGCGCCACAGGAAGGTGACGGCCTGCGCACGAGTGCAGATGCCGTCGGGGTCAAAGGTCGTCGCGCTGGTACCGGTGGTGATACCGTTGGCGACAGCCCAGTTCACGGCCTCCTCAAAGTAGGAACCGCTGGGAACGTCGACAAATCTGCCGTTGACGGGATTGAAGACGGAAGCGACGAACACCTTGCTTGCGGGCATGGTGAAGGTATACTTGCCCTCGCCCTTGTCGGTCAGCTTGAGGTCGACTTTGTTGGAGGTGTAGGCGGTGAGGTTGCCCAGCGTATAGCCGGCGGCGGGATTGACCGTCAGAGTGACGGTGGTACCGGCGGAGGCATACTTGTGGCTGGAGGTCACAGCGCCGTTCGTGGTGTCCAGAATCTCAATGGGGTAGAGGTTGGAGACGGAGGGAATGCTGGGGGTGGGGTCGATGGGGGTCAAACGCCAGTTGGCCGTCAGGGTGACGTCATACTTGGGCATCGTAAACGTGGTGGAGCTGCTGTACCAGTTGCCCAGAGACACGTCGCCATTGGCCGTCCAGCCGGCAAAGGTGTAGCCGAGGCGCATACCTGCGTCGATGGTGACCAGCTTGCCGGCCTCATACTTACCGGCGCCGGTGACGGCGGCTTCGCTGCCAACGATCGTCACAGTGTAGGTCTCGGGATCGGGCTTGGGATCAGGTTTGGGATCGGGCTTGGTGGTCTCGCACTCGACCTTGATCTGGGGCAGCTGGGTCATCTCGGGAGCTTTCCAAGCCTTGCCGTCCCAGGTCATGTTGAAGGTGATGGACGCTTCCTTGGCAGTGTGCTTGCCATTCTCGACGGAGTAAGCCTCAGCATACTTCGCGGTGGCGATGGTGATGGGGCAGACATAGTTGTCGCCTTCCTTCGCCACCTCACCGATCGTGAAGGTGTCCGCGATCAGGTCCATCGTCTCAGCGCCGTGATTGCTATTTTCGGTCACGCAGGAGACGATGTAGGCCGTGGGGATATTGGTGGCCTCGGGAGCCTCGGGAACAACCTCGGCGGGCTTGTCAGCATCGCTGTGCATCAGCCACAGCTGCGTGGCGTAGTAGGGGTTGGCTGTGCCAAGGAACACGCCCTGCTCGGTAGAGGTGATGCAGCGCAGGCCGTGGTTTGCAGCATCGCCGAAACCGTCGCTGGTGATGACGTCGAAGTTAACACCGTCCTTGGAAACCAGCAGGTCAAAACCGGGTTCGCTCTTCTGAGAATAGTAGTTGCAGCCGAAGTAGTAAACAAAGTTGTGGATAGTTTCATCGTAAACGACGGTATCGTAGACTTTGAAGATCTCATCAAGCATTGCCTTGATGCGTTCCTTCATCGTGTTCACGAAGTTGAGCTTATCCTTCCAGCTCATGGTGGAAATGGAAGCCACAGAAGCATCCTCAGCGAGGAGCTGTGCGGTTGCCTTCGGATTCTCGGCGGCGAACTTAACCGCGTCAATCGGGCTCAGCTTGTCAAGAATGCCATAAACCTTGGCCTTGAATGCCTCATAGTCGGAGAGCATCTGGCGGTAATCCGGCACAGGGTTCTTGTCAGCGGACATATCCGTTGCAAAACCGGCGAGCTTCTGAATCAGCTGGAGCGTATAATCGG
Organism: uncultured Eubacteriales bacterium; assembly: GCA_900546295.1. Taxonomy (GTDB): domain Bacteria; phylum Bacillota; class Clostridia; order Oscillospirales; family Oscillospiraceae; genus Hominicoprocola. Next base: position 27,662 of record URCK01000014.1, read on the forward strand.
AGAAGACGGTCTTGCGCAGGAACCACTGGAAGAGTACGTTGTCGCCGTATTCGCCCAGCGCTCTTTCCAGAGCCTTCTGCAGTTCATCAGCACGACCGCGGATATCATCGTACTTCATGTCGCGAAGCTGACCATCCGTGATCTGGGTGAACTTATAGGTTATAGTGGCGGTATCATAGGTGCCGATGTAGAACTCACCATTGTGCTCGCCCATGCGCCAGACATACTGGTTGGAGTTGTTGCCAAGACCAGTGCCGAGGTTGCCGATGGGGCCGTTGGGGAAGTAGGGGTTGTCGTTCTTGCCGGCCACCTGCTCAAAGTTCTCGTTCGCGTCCATGCGATAGAGATAGATGGAGTGGTCGAGGTCGTTGTACAGCAGTTCGAAGTTGCCAGTGGCGGGAACTTCTGCAAGGTCGAGCATGGGGTCGTTATAGGTGCCCATATACAGGTAACCATTGTAAACCCACAGGTTGCAGGACATGGAGTGATTGATGCCAAGACCGTAGCCATACTTGCTGCCGGTCTTGTCACCAATGATCTGCTCCCAAGTGAACTTGCCATTGCTGTCCTTGTCGCCACGGTACATGGCAAAGCCCTGCTTGTTGATCTTGCCGTCGATGTTCTTATCCGTCACGACGGTAACATACAGGTGGCCGTTATACTCGATGATATCCCAGATACCGCCGCCGTTCAGACCGTCGGTGTTCATGACGGCAGGGAGATTATCGAAGTCGTCCTGATCAGCGATAACACGCCATTTACTCAGGTCAGCGCTGGGGTCGCTGCTGGCAACGATGATGCCGCCGGGAGTCTTGTTGCCATCATAGTTA
>URCK01000015.1 GCA_900546295.1 uncultured Eubacteriales bacterium
TCCAACGAGACCGCCGCGCCGAGCGCGACAGCCGAACCGAGCGCCCCCGACTCCATCGAGGCGCGTCTTGCGCGCGCGGAGGAGGAGCTTCGATTGCTGCGCGAAGAGCGCGAAGCGCGCGAGGACGCGCTCAGCCGTCCCGCGGTCAAGCCCGCCAAGCCCCGCCGCAGAAAGCGCCGCTGGCTTCCCATCCTCATCACCGTTCTCGTACTGCTCGCAGCCGCCGCGGTCTTCTTCCTCAACTCCGATGTGAAGAAGGACCTTGAGGCCTATCATCTCATCGAAGCGCGCATGAAGCAGGACCCGCTTTCCATGGATCTCACCGTGGATGCCTCTTACGGCAAGCTCAGCGTACAGGCAGATGCCGCCGTCACATGCACAAAACTCGACGATACGACCCTCACCTGTATTAACCGCGACGGCGCGGCGCTCTACTATGCAAACGGCGTCATCTATCTTGCCAACGGCCGCGCCTATCCCATCGCGGATGCCTACCCCGACTATTCCTCGCTGCTCAATCAGACCGCCGGGCTTTGCCGCAGCCTGACGATCGAAAAATCGGTAGACGGCAAGGAAAAGATCTACACCCTCACCGCCGAGGGCGAGGACGCGGCGGCGCTTCTGCGTCTGCTTGCCTCCGACGATATTGCTGACGCGGCAGCGCTCACCTCCCTGCGCGTTGAGCTCATCGCTGAGAGCGGCGAGCTGATGGAACTGCGCTTCCACAGCGAGGGCGCGGGTGATCTTCGCGTCGAGGCCAGCGTTCTCTTCCGCGACAGCGCGTCCGCCCCCGCCATCCCCGAGGAGGTTCGCAGCACCATACGCTCGTCCTCCACCGAGGTGAGCGGCACGCTCACAGACGACACGCTCCGCCTGCTGCAAGCGCTCTCTGCGCTCTACGGGCAGGATACCCTCTCGGCGGACATTGACCTCTCCGCCGACTGCGGCCCCATCGTGCTGAGCGATACGCTCCAGTACGACCGCCACGATTACGACGGGCAAAGCATTTCCTGCATCCGTAAAAATACGCTCGCCTTTTACTTTTCGGATGGCGTCATCTGCGATGAAAGCGGCAACAAGCTCGACACTGCCGACCTTGTCGACTCCGCGCAGCTCATCGATCTCAGCTGCGAGCTGCTGATGAACGGCACCGCCGCCTGCACGGAGACGGAAAACGGCCGGTCGTACTCGCTCACGCTCGATGAGGACGGTATGGCCGCGCTTTCCGCCGCCATCGCTCCGGGCATCAAGACGCAGAACGTGTCCTTCACCTCCGGGCGCATCGAGGCGCTTGTCGGCGCGGACGGCACGCTGCGCTCGATCAGCGTTTCGTGCAGCGGCGTGCTGCACCTCATCCTCACCGACGCACCGGCGGCGGTCTCCGCCGTCATCACCCCCACCACGCGCGAAGTTTCGTTTTCCCAGCAGGCGCTCAGTGCGCTGAAATAAATAGAGAGCGGAGGAAGCAAGTATGGGAAATCGCATCATCAGCATCAGCCGTCAATTCGGCAGCGGCGGCCACGAGGTCGCGGTCAAGACCGCCGACCTGCTCGGCATCCGCGTGTACGAAAAAGAGCTCATCCGCCTTGCCTGCGAGTATGGCGAGCTTTCGGAAAAGACGCTCTCGTCCTCCGACGAAAAGGCCACGAATCCTTACCTCTTCCAGACGGTGCACGAGGGCAACTACCATGTGCTGCGCGGCAAGCCGACGAGCGAGGTACTCTTTGCCCTGCAAAGCCATGAGATCCGCCGCATCGCCCGGCATGAAGAGTGCGTGTTCGTGGGGCGCTGCGCAGACTATGTGCTGCGCGGCGAAGACGTGAAGCTCCTCACCGTCTTCGTCGCTGCGCCCGACGAGCACCGCATCCGGCGCAAGATGGAACAGGAAAAGCTCTCTCGCGATCAGGCCGTGCACCTCATCCGCAAGATGGACAAGCAGCGCCGCAAGTACTACGAGAACTACACCGGCCGCACTTGGGGCGCGCCGGACGGCTACGATCTGTATCTCAACACTGGAAGCCTCTCCACCGATGAGGCCGCCGCCTGCATCGCCGCGCGCTTCCGCGAGATGGCATAAGCGCAAAAAAGAGGAACCGTTACGAAACGGTTCCTCTTTTTTCATGTTTTGCTGCGCTCAGGCAAAGTGCACGGTGATCGGGCAGATCTCCGCCTTCGTCCCCACGCGCATATTGGGCCCGAAGAGTCCGACGCCCGAGGTCACGATGTTGTGCATCTTCCCCTTCCGCAGATACCCGCAGGCGTTTTCCCACATCAGCTTGATGGTGAGGTTGCCCGGGAACATCTGCCCGTCGTGCGTGTGGCCGCAGAGGTCCAAGTCAACGCCCGCGTCCGCAAGCGCCTGCAATTCCTTCGGCTGGTGGTCGAGGACGATGATGGGCTTCCTTTTATCCATCTCCGCCGTGATCTCGTCCGGCGTTTTCCGCACCTCGACGCCGCGGCCGGGACGGTGCGCGTCCGGACGGCCGTATAGGTAGAATTTCCCGTCGATGAGCCTTCCCTCATCGTGCAAAAGCGTGATGTTCGCCTCTTTCAGGAATGCGTCCATGCGCGGGTCGCTCTCTTTTTTCGCGCTCTGGCGGAAGGTAAAGCCCGCGAGTACCTTTTCCTCGATGTCGTGGTTGCCGTAGCAGGCGTAAACGCCGTATTTCGAGCGGATACCGCGCAGCGTTGCCGCGATGCCGTCCGGGTCGTCCACCGCCTCCCACTCATTGTCGAAGATATCGCCCGCAATGACGACAAGATCGGCGTCCTGTTCGTTGATTTTCTCCACCATTCTCTCCATTTGCTTTTCGCCGATGTTGTAGCCAAGGTGCAGATCCGCCACGAGCACGACCTTCATCTCATCCATGCCCGCAACTTGCTTTTCGACCGTCACGTCATAGGGCGTTACATGGATGATGCGCGCGTTGACGACGCCCCAGAGAGACGCGGTCAGGATGGTGAGCGCGCAGAGGCAGCCCGCGATACGGTGCATTCTTGTTGTGACGAAGATGTGCCTGAACGGCAGCACGTACCCCAGCAGCAATCGCAGAAGATCAGCCGTGATGACCGCGAGCAGCACATAGAGCAGCACGCCGAGCCAGTAGTTGCCGATGAGCTTCATCACGCGCCGCGCCCTGCCCTCGGGCAGGAAAAAGGCGATGACGATGGAGCAGGCAAGAAACACCTGCACCGCAACGGGCAAAGCCCAATGGCGCACCGAGCGAAAAAACGGAAACCACGCCTTCACCCAGCCCATTGTGCGGCGCAGCAGATAATAATTCGCCAGCAGATAGACCGGCGCAAGCAAAATTGCGATCATGCAACGCGGGAGCTGCTTTTCTTTGCTCCCCTCGCTTCCTTTCCTATCCAAAATCTTCGGCTATCATAGCACGTTTTCTTGTCCATTTCAACGCATTGCGACAGTTGACATTCTCTCTTTTGCATGATAATTTTTTAAGGTAAGATGGATACATCAAACCTGCAGAAAAGAAGGGAACGCAAGCATGACTTTGGATCAACTGAGCATCGGCGCGTCCGCGGTGATCACCGCCGTCGGCGGCGACGGCGCACTGCGCTGCCGCCTGCTCGACATGGGACTCATCCCCCGCACACGCGTCACGCTGCAAAAGGTCGCGCCCATGGGCGACCCCATTGAGATCCGCGTGCGCGGCTACGAGCTGACGCTGCGCGTGGAGGAAGCAAAAAAAATCGAAGTGGACGGTGAGATGAAATGATCTTTGCACTCGTCGGCAACCAGAACTGCGGCAAAACGACACTTTTCAACGCTCTCACCGGCTCCAACCAGCACGTCGGCAACTTCCCGGGCGTGACGGTCGACCAGAAGATGGGCGAGATCCGCGGGGAAAAGGACTGCTCGGTGGTCGACCTTCCGGGCATCTACTCGCTGCGTCCCTATACGCAGGAGGAGATCGTCTCGCGCGATTTTATCCTGAATGAAAAGCCCGACGGCATCATCAACATCGTGGATGCGACCAACATCGAGCGCAACCTCTACCTCACGCTCCAGCTCCTTGAGCTGCGCGTGCCGATGGTGCTGGCGCTCAACATGATGGACGAGGTGCGCGCCAACGGCGGCGCGATCGACGTGAAGAAAATGAGCGCAGCGCTCGGCATCCCCGTCGTCCCCATCACCGCCGCCAAGGGCGAGGGCGTGAGCGAGCTGCTGGACCAGGCGCTCTCCGCCGCGCGCAGCAAAACGATGCCCGCTGTGACGGACTTCTGCGCGGACTATTCGGCGGTGCACCGCTGCATCCACGCGGTCGTGCATCTCATCGCCGACCATGCCGACCGCATCGGCGTGCCCGCGCGTTTCTGCGCCGTCAAGCTCATCGAGGGCGGGGACGATCTTGCCGACCGCTTGCAGCTTGACGAGAACGAGAAGGAGCTGCTTGAGCACTGCATCGTGCAGATGGAAACGGAGACGGGGCTCGACCGCAACGCGGCGCTCGCCGATATGCGCTACAGCTTCATTGAGGGTGTGGTCGACGCCTCGGTCGTCAAATGCCACGAAAGCCGCGAGCACGCGCGCTCGGTGCGCATCGACAAGTTCCTCACCGGGCGCTATACGGCGATCCCCGCCTTTCTCGGCATCATGCTTTTGACCTTTTACCTCACCTTCGATGTGATTGGCCAGCGCTTGTCCGACCTTCTTGGCCTCGGCGTGAACGCGCTCACCGCTCTTGTCGACCGCGCGCTTACGGCCTACGGCATCAACCCCGTTGTCCACAGCCTCATCATCGACGGCATTTTCGCCGGCGTCGGCAGCGTGCTGGTCTTCCTGCCCATCATCGTTACGCTCTTTTTCTTCCTCTCCATTCTGGAGGACACCGGCTATATGGCGCGCGTCGCCTTCGTCATGGACAAGCCCCTGCGCCGCATCGGCCTTTCCGGGCGCAGCATCGTGCCGATGCTCATCGGCTTTGGCTGCTCGGTGCCCGCGATCATGGCAACGCGCACCGTCTCTTCCGACCGTGACCGCAAAATGACCATTCTCCTCACGCCGTACATGAGCTGCTCGGCAAAGATCTCGATCTATGCCTTCTTCACGGCGGCGTTCTTCCCCGCGCACCGCGCGCTCGTGATGATCTCGATGTACCTCATCGGCATCCTCATCGGCATCCTCGCGGCGCTCGTCATGAACAAGACGATCTTTCGCGGCAAGCCCGTGCCGTTCGTCATGGAGCTGCCGAACTACCGCGTACCGGGGCTCAAGAGCGTGGCGCTGCTGCTGTGGGAAAAGGCCAAGGACTTTTTGCAGCGCGCCTTCACGATCATCTTCCTCGCCACCATCATCATCTGGTTTTTGCAGAGCTTTGATACACGCCTGAACGTTGTTTCCGACAGCACGCAGAGCCTGCTGGCGCTCATCGGGCGCTTCATCGCACCCGTTCTCGCGCCCCTCGGCTTTGCCGACTGGCGCTGCGCCACGGCGCTCATCTCCGGCTTCATCGCCAAGGAGAGCGTCGTCAGCACGCTTGAGGTGCTGCTCGGCGGCACGGCCATCGCGACCCTCTTCACCACGCGCTCGGCCGTCAGCTTTCTCGTCTTCACACTGCTCTACACGCCCTGCGTCGCCGCCGTCGCCACCATCCGCCGCGAGCTTAACTCCACGCTCAAGACCGCGCTCGTCGTGCTGATGCAGTGCACGGTCGCGTGGGTCGTGGCCTTCGCCGCCTATGCGCTCGGAGGGCTGTTCTGATGAGCACGCTCGACTATCTGCTGCTCGCGCTCATTGTCATTGCGGCGTTCCTTGCCCTGCGCTTTGTGCGAAAGGGGAAGAAAAGCGGCGGCTGCGGCGGCGACTGCGCGCATTGCGGCAGTACCTGCCATGGTAAAAAATGATCTTTTGCGAAAAGCTGAAAAAAGGCCCCCGAAGCTTACGCTTCGGGGGCCTTTTCCGTTTTTATGCTGTTCTTTGAGCCTTACTTGCCCATGCAGCGGAACAGGAAGGTCACGATCTGGCCGCGCGTGCAGCTGCCCGCGGGATCGAAGGTCGTGGCGCTCGCGCCGGTGGTGATGTTCTCCTTCACCGCCCACAGAACGGCGTTTTCATAGAACGCGCCAGCCTTGACGTCGGTGAACGGATTCTCAGCCGTCGCCTCCGGGGACTTCTGGGAACGGTAGAGGAAGGTCACGATCTGGCTGCGAGAGCAGGTCGCATTGGGGGCAAAGGTCGTCTCGGTCGCACCGTTGGTGATGCCGTTTTCAACTGCCCACAGAACGGCCTTGTAGTAGTAGCTGTCCTTCGCAACATCGGTGAAGACAGTGCTCGTTGCCTTCGGCTCGGGGCTGCCGGCAGCGCGCCACAGGAACGTCACAGCCTGAGCACGGGTGCAGGCGTCGTTGGGAGCAAAGGCCGTTGCGCTCTTACCGGCGGTGATCTTCTGGCCAACCGCCCAGTTCACAGCGTCCTCATAGTAGGCGCCGGGCTTGACATCCGCAAAGCCGCCCTTATCGAGCGCTTCCGCCTTGGTGATGTACTCGACCAGCTCAACGCCCAGCTTGTGCGTCTTTTCTGCCATGGCCTTGCCGTTCTCGGTGGCAAGCGCGCGCTTGTCGCTCGCCTTGGCAAGCTGCTCGGTCGTGACAAAATCCTTATAGAGCTCCTGCTGGAGAGCAGCGAGCTTGCCAGCCACATAGGCCTTCGCCTCAGCCTTCAGGGGGCTGCCGGTGATGTTTTCGGCATTGGCGATGTAGCCGCCGAGGCCTTCAAACGTGAAGTAGTAGGAATCCTTCCAGTTGTCCGGATACACCTTGAAGCCGGGAACGCGCTGGCGGTTGCCGTCAGCGTCCACCGTCCAGCTCGTGCCGTAGGTGCAGAAGCTGTCGGGCTTTTCGGTCGTGAAGACCGTGGGAGCGGTGCTGACCTGGTAGCCCTTGTACATACCGTCGATCAGCATGGGATAGTAGGGGACAAACACATTGTAGGACATGTTGCCGACGCCGACCCAGCCCACCGTTGCCGTCTCAACGGGACGATCCTTGAAGAGCTGGAAGATCTCGATCTCCTGGTTGCTGGCCTTGCCGATGGAGGAGAGCTTGTAGTAACCAAACACATCGTCCTTGTCGAGCTTGCGGTCAGCCTTGATGTTGGTGTAGAGCGTAACGATCTTGCCGTTTGCATCAAGGTTGGAAATGGTGAACTTGGTGTTGTCAGCCACGAGAATGTCGCTGTCGTACTTGTAGCTGGCATTCAGGTAATTGAGACCGTCGATCATGCGCTGATCCATCTTGCTGGAGATGCGGGCATAGGAAGCACGGAAATCGATGATGTTCTTTTCCTCATCGCCAACGAAGGTACCGGCCTTCTTTGCCACCGCGATCAGATCCTTGGAGGAGAGCACGTTCTCGGTGTCGTCCAGATCGACGCGGCCGATGACGGCCATGTTGGGCTCCAGGAAGAGCAGGCTGTCGTTGAGCTTGATGGCGACATACTGCGTGCCGCTGCAGTTCTCAATGTACCATGCCTCGTCCTTGTCGCAGATGAACACGCCGGAAGCGTACACGCAGCCGTAGTTCTCATAGATGTCGAGCAGCAGCTCAACGCCCTCGCGAGCAGAAGCGGCCTCGGCCAGAATGATGGTCGGGATATCCGTTTCCTCAATGCCGATGCGGGCGTTGCCGTTGGCCTTGGCCCACTTGGCGTTGCGGTACGGGTCAACTTCCGTTACCTTCTCGTTGCCGTAAAGCGTTTCGGTTGCAGAAACGGAAACGCCCTTTTCGTTCGTGCCGAATTCGGTGTAGGAGGGGTGATCTGCCTTCTCGCCGCATTCGGGGCAGGTGCCATCATAGTAGATGTCGTTGGTGAAATGGGTGAAGCGATAGCTGTCGTGCGTGAAGTCCCACTCGAACGGGCCGTAATCCGGGCAGCCGACATAGTGCTCGCCCTGCTTCCAGTTGCCGCTTTCGCTGATGAACCAGAGCTTGTTGTAGTCGGAGCCGTAGTCCTCCGTGCGGGCGATGAAGGGGGTGCCTTCCTCCACAAGATCACCGCCGACATAGATCGTCGTGCAGGCGGAGGCGCTGATGGTCGTCGCGGCAAAGGCGGCCGCCGTTACCACGCAGGTACAGAGAAGTTTTCTGAGCATACCTTTTTTCATTTGGTTCCTCCTAAAAATGAGTGAAATATTGCGCTGGGGTCCGCAGGCCTTACACCGGTCGTGCGCAGACCTGCCGTCGTGCTTTCCCTGACCATCTCCCATCCATATGTTTTTTTTTCGTTAACATATACTATGATAGCACGCTGAATTTTTATATTCCATTGGCAAAACATGCAAAAAAGTCATTGCCTTTTCTCCCTTTTATCTGAATCATCCACGCCTCTGCGCTTCGCCTCAGCAGATCGTCTGCCACGATAAAAGCGCCCCTTCGACGGCTTCTGTCGAAGGGGCGCTCCCGCATTTTACCGTTCTGTGCGCATCATGTCCACCGCGCAGTCGGCAAGCAATCGCTCTTCCGCGTCGCGGATGGCAACGTGCAGCACGACCATGTGCCGCCCGCGCCGCACGACGCTCGCGAGCGCATAGACCGTGCCCTGCTTCGTGTTGCGCAGGAAGTTGACGTGCGCGCTCTGCGTCACATAGTCGTTCCCGTCGCAGCGCGCGGCGATGCCCGCCACGCAGTCGGCAAGCCCATAGAGAAGCCCGCCGTGCACCGCGCCGTGCAGGTTCATCGACTCGTGCCGCAGCACCACGCGCACCTCCGCGCGGTAGTCGCCCTGTTCGTCCCGCTCGATGCGCGTGATCTCGATGTGATTGTATGCCATAAAGGGGTTGTTCGCAGCGTAAGCGCAAACATCCCCGATGGGCGGAAGAAACTGTTCCATGCTTTTTCCCTCCCGGAATTTTTTCCCATTATATCGGCGCGGCGGCAAAAAGGCAAGCGATCCCGCGCGGGAATTTTCTCAAAAAGTCCTTGACTTTTCAGTTTTTACAATGTATACTAACACAGCCGCTTTGAATGGGCATAAAGTTTCGAAGGCTTTCGAGGCTTTTCGAACGCCCCCGACAGCGAGTCCGTAATTAAGGAAAGAGGTGCAAGCAATGCAAGCGATCATCGTTACCGGCGGTAAGCAGTATGTGGTGAACGAGGGCGACACCCTGTTCATCGAGAAGCTCCCCGTCGAGGCGGGCGACGCTGTGACCTTCGATCAGGTCCTGGCGATCGTCGACGGCGAAAACACCAAGTTCGGCACTCCCGTGGTGGAGGGCGCGAAGGTGGACGCAACTGTCGTTAAGAACGGCAAGGGCAAGAAGGTCCGCGTCTACAAGTACAAGGCCAAGAAGGGCTATCACAAGCGTCAGGGTCATCGTCAGCCTTATACCAAGGTTGAGATCGGCAAGATCTCCGTCTAAGTCATGACCACTGTTACTTTCCTCACTGAAGGAAAACGCATCATCGGTTTTGATGCCAAGGGCCACAGCGGTTACAGCGAAGAAGGCTCCGACATCGTCTGTGCGGCGATCACAAGTGCAGTTCGCCTTGTGGAAAGCACCGTGAACGATGTTTTGGGTCTTGCCGCTTCCGTCAAGGTCCATGAACGCTCCGGCACTGTCGAGTTCCGGCTCCCCGGCGGTCTTTCCGCCGCGAACGAGAGCACCTGTCAGGCGCTTTTAACGGGCCTGATGCTGCTCTTTTCCGAGCTGCACAGCGAATATCCGGACAACATCGAAGTCATGGAGGCGTAAGCCCCCTGTTCCGATCATCTTACAGAAAGGATGGCAAATCACCATGCTGAACATCGGTCTTCAGTTTTTCGCCCACAAGAAGGGCGGCGGCTCCACCAAGAACGGCCGTGACTCCAACGCCAAGCGCCTTGGCCCCAAGCGCGCTGACGGTCAGTTCGTTCTCGCCGGCAACATTCTTGTGCGCCAGCGCGGCACCCACATCCATCCGGGCGTGAATGTCGGTATCGGCTCTGACGATACCCTCTACGCCAAGGAGAGCGGCGTGCTCCGTTTCGAGCGTCTCGGCAAGGATCGTAAGCAGGCTTCTGTTTACCCCGCTGAGTAATTGCACAACGATGATCCCCGAGCGAAGGCTCGGGGATCTTTTTTTACCGCTGTAGGAGGTCTTCCCATGCTCAAAGCAGTCCTCATGGACATTGACGATACCCTGCTCGACTTCGGCAAATGTGCCGAGCAGGCCATGCGCATCGGCTTTGCCGAGCGTGGTTTTCCCTTCGACGATTCCACCTACGCCACCTTCACGCACATCAACGATGTGCTCTGGCAGCAGATTGAGCGCGGCGAGCTCACCACGCAGCAGCTTTTTGAGTTCCGCTGGAACCGCATCTTCGAAGCCCTCGGCATCAAGGCCGACGGCACTATATTCGAGCAGCGCTTTTTAGACCTTCTCTATGAGACCGCCATCCCCGTCGACGGTGCGGACGAGGTCTGCCGCTATCTCAAGGGAAAGTACATTCTCTGCGCGGCGAGCAACGCCTTCCACGACCAGCAGCTCAACCGTCTCTCTATGTCGGGGCTTCTCCCCTACTTTGACCACGTGTTCGTCTCGGAATCGCTCGGCTACCGAAAGCCCGAGAAGGCCTTTTTCGACGCCTGCCGCGCTTTTCTTCCCGATGTTGCCGCGGACGAGTGCGTGATGATCGGCGACTCGCTGACCGCCGACATCGCCGGCGGCAAAAACGCGGGCATGAAAACGATCTGGTACAACCACGCACACCGCCCCGTTCCGGAGCATTGCGCAGCCGACCAGATCGTCGATTCGCTTTCTCAAATTAAAGATCTTCTCTGACTCAGGCGATCATCTCCGCGCCGACGCTGTATTCCCAGCCGTTGCCGCTGTGGGACGCCGTGCATTTCGTAAAAGAATACGCGCCGAGCGGCGAGCGCCATTTTAGGGCAGCGAAGGCGATGACCGGCGCAGAGTAGTTCCCGTCCGCGCTCTCGTCGGGCGTAACGGTAAAGAGCAGACCGTTCGGGAAGGAATACGCCATTTTCCCGTTTTCTGTCTTTTCACCCGCAAGATATCCTTCCTCGCGCAGCTCGTCGAAGGTCATCGTCAGACCTTCTACACCGTGTCTCTGCGCGAAGACATAGGCGATCGCCGCCTTTTCGCCCGCGGTCAGTCCGCCGGGCGCCTTGCTCAGATCCACGCTCACGAGCTCCGCGCCGCCGTTGAGTCCCTCGTCCTTATTCCACAGGTCTTCGAGCACCTGCAAGTAAAGGCCGCAGAGATCGTACACACTGTCGTCCGTTTCACGCGTGAAGGACACGGCCACCACCTGCGAAAATTGCGCGGGATATGTCTCCTGCACGCCGCCGGTGTACCAGACCTCGGCGCTCATGCCGCTCTCGATCCCGGAAGCGTCCATGCTGCTGCCGTCAAGATAGAGCGTCATGCCTTCGAGCGGCAGGGTGTAGAGTTCCGTCTCCCCCGCCAGAACGAGCGTGCCGTCCGACGCATCGCCCACCACGCGCAGCGTCATCGTGTCCGCGCCCGCGTGCTGCGGCTCTAAATCGACACCATCGTTTTCGTTCTCCCGGCCGTCCTTTGTGCAGGCCAGGAGCGCCGCCGTCACGGCGACAAGCATCATCAGTGCAAGCAGTCTTTTCAAATCTTCCGCTTCCTTTCCCGTTGTGTCTTTTTCTTTGACGAAAGGGAGCGCAAAAAAGTTCCCAACTTTTTTCGATTTTTTCTTTTTTTGAAACGTTCCGTTTTTCTTGACGAATCGTCAAAAAACGGATAAACTATTTGTTCAGGAATAACAAGATATCAAGGAGGTGCCAACATGGCAGCATCTTTTATCGATAAGGCACGCATCTTCTGCCGCGCGGGCAAGGGCGGCAATGGCGCGGTGGCGTTCCACCGCGAAAAGTACGTCTCCGCGGGCGGCCCCGACGGCGGCGACGGCGGCAACGGCGGCAACATCGTCCTTGTGGTCGACGACAATATGTCGACGCTGATGGACTTCCGCTACAAGCGCAAATACGTCGCCGACAACGGCATGGACGGTCAGGGCGCGCGCAAGTTCGGCAAGCAGGGCAAGGATCTCACGATCCGCGTCCCCCGCGGCACCGTCGTGCGCGACGCGGAGTCGAACGAGATCATCAAGGATATGTCCGACTCCGAGCCGTTCATCCTCTGCCGCGGCGGCAAGGGCGGCTGGGGCAACGCCCACTTCGCAACGCCGACCCGTCAGGCCCCGCGCTTTGCAAAATCCGGCCTTGAGGGTGAAGAGCACGACGTTGTGCTCGAACTGAAGCTCCTCGCAGACGTTGGTCTCATCGGTTTCCCGAACGTCGGCAAATCGACGCTTCTTTCCGTTGTGTCAAAGGCGCGTCCCAAGATCGCAAACTATCACTTCACCACCCTCTACCCCAACCTCGGCGTCGTGTACGTTGACGAGGGCGTTTCCTTCGTCATGGCCGACATTCCCGGCATCATCGAGGGTGCGGCTGAGGGCGCGGGCCTCGGCCACGACTTCCTGCGCCACATCGACCGCTGCCGCCTGCTCGTCCACGTCGTCGACGTTTCCGGCAGCGAGGGGCGCGACCCCGTCGCGGACTTTGACGCGATCAACGCAGAGCTTTCGCAGTATTCCCCCGAGCTTGCCGCCCGCCCGCAGATCGTCGTCGCCAACAAGACCGACATCATGGAGGACGAAAGCCTGCTTGAGGCCCTGCGCGCGCACGTTGAGCCGCTGGGCTTCCCGCTCTTCGCCCTTTCCGCCGCGTCCCACAGCGGCACGCGCGAGCTTGTGCTCAAGATCGCCGAAAAGCTTGCAACGCTGCCGCCCGTCACGGTCTACGAGCCGGAGTATGTCCCCAAGCCCGTCAAGATCGACGCGAGCGAGCCGCTCAAGATCACTGTCGAGGACAACACCTACATTGTCGAGGGCAAGTGGCTTGAACGCCTTATGAGCAATGTCAACTTCGGCGACTACGAGAGCCGGATGTTCTTCGACAAGATGCTGCGAGAAAACGGCGTTTTCCAGCAGCTTGAAGAACTCGGCATCAAGGATGGCGACATCGTCAGCATGTACGAGCTGGAATTTGAGTATCAGCACTAAATTCTACCCGCGGGAGATGATCTCATGTCCGTCAGTCTGTGCGAGGACTGCGTTTATTACAGCTACGACGAGGAATCCGACAGCTACTACTGTGACCAGCAACTCGATGAGGACGAGATGGCCTATTTCCTGCGCGGCAAGCTGACCGCCTGCCCCTTCTACCATCCGGGTCAGAGCGACTACTACCTCGCGGGAAAGCAGTAATGAAGCTGTCCGCCCCTGCGCGGCAAAAATGAAGACGCCCCTGCCGGGACTCACCCCGGCAGGGGCTCTTTGCTTTCTGCTGCGCCCGGACGCGGAGGGGATATCTTTCTTTCCCTATTGCCTATCTTCAAAAAGCATTTATAATAAAATATCATACGCCGCGAGAGGTGCTTTATGAAATTTCTCCATTTATCCGACCTGCACATCGGCAAGCGGGTCAATGAAGTTTCCATGCTGGACGATCAATCTGATATCCTCAGGCAGATTCTGGAACTTGCCGACGCGGAGCGGCCAGACGCCGTTTTGCTCGCGGGCGACATCTACGACAAGAGCGTTCCCTCCAACGAGGCCGTCGCGCTGTTCGACGATTTTCTTGTGCAGCTTGCCGCGCGCCGCCTTCCGGTGCTGCTGATCAGCGGCAACCACGACAGCCCTGAGCGTCTCGCCTTCGGCGCGCGCCTGCTGGACGCGAGCGGGATCTACATCTCCCCCGTCTATCACGGCGATATCCGGCCCGTCACGCTGACGGACGCGGACGGGCCCGTGCGATTCTGGCTGCTGCCATTCATCAAGCCCGCGCAGGTGAAGCGCTTTTTCCCGGAAGAAGCCATCGAAAGCTACACCGACGCCTGCCGCGCCGCCATCGCGCATCTGCCCATCGACCCTGCCGAGCGAAACGTCCTTGTCACGCACCAGTTTGTGACGGGCGCCGCCACCTGCGAATCTGAAGAGCTCAGCGTCGGCGGCGCAGACAATGTGGACGCTTCGGTTTTTGATGTCTTCGACTACGTTGCGCTCGGGCACATCCACGGCCCGCAGAACATCGGCTCGCCCCGCATCCGCTACTGCGGAACGCCGCTCAAATACTCCTTTTCCGAGGTGGGGCATCACAAGAGTGTCACCATTGTCACCCTCGGCAAAAAAGGTGACCTCACGCTTCGTCTTTCCCCCCTCGTCCCGCGCCGCGACCTGCGCGAGATCCGCGGCAGCTTTGCAGAGCTGACAGAAAAAGCCTACTACGAGCGCTGCTCTACGGAGGATTATCTCCATGTCATCCTCACGGACGAGGAAGACATCCCCGAAGCGGTCGGCAGGCTGCGCCTGATCTACCCCAACCTGATGAAGCTCAGCTATGACAACACCCGCACCCGCAGCGAGAACATCATCGACGCGACTGCCGACGTGCAGCGGAAAACGCCGCTGGAGCTGTTTGGTGAGCTTTACGAGGCGCAGAACAACCAGCCGATGAGCGGCGAGCAGCGCGCATTCGCGCAGGAACTGATCGAATCCATTTGGGAGGAACGGCCATGAGACCGCTGAAACTGACGATTTCGGGCTTTGGCCCCTACGCCGGTGTGCAGGAGCTGGACTTTGAGCGCCTCGGGCGCAGCGGGCTCTATCTCATCACCGGCGATACCGGCGCCGGCAAGACGACCATTTTCGACGCCATCACCTTCGCGCTCTTCGGCGAGGCCAGCGGCGACAGCCGCGAGCCCGCAATGCTCCGCTCCAAATACGCAAAGGCGGAAACGCCGACCTATGTGGAGCTGACGTTTGCCTACAACGGCAGCACCTACACCGTAAGGCGGAATCCCGCGTATGAACGCGCCAAAACGCGCGGCACGGGGATGACGGCGCAGGCCGCGGACGCACAGCTGACAAAGCCGGACGGCAGCACCGTCACAAAGCTCAAGGAGGTGGATCGGGCCGTCCGCGAGATCATCGGCCTGAGCAGAGAGCAGTTCTCGCAGGTCTGCATGATCTCGCAGGGCGATTTCCGCCGCCTGCTGCAAGCCAACACGGACGAGCGGAAAAAAATCTTTACCGACATCTTCGGAACGGGGCTGTACGCAAGCCTGCAAGCGCGGCTGAAAGCAGAATCCGCAGAGCTGGAACGAAAGAGCGACGACGTGCGCCGCAGCATCCGTCAGTATGTCGGCGGCATGGTCTGCTCCGACGATTCCGCTCTCTGCGCGCAGGTGCAGCGAGCCAGGGACGGTACGCTCCCCACCGACGAGCTGGATGCACTCTTCGCGGGCGTTCTAAAAGAGGACGGCGCGCTGCTGCAAGCGCAGAAGGCGCAGGCCTCTGACGTGCAGCAGGCGATCTTGACGCTTGAAAAGCAAAAGGCGGTGACCGAGACCTATCAGGCCGCCAGAAAAGCACTGGCCCAGCGAACCGCCGACAAAGAGCGGCAGGCGCTTGTCTGGTCAGCCGCCCAGAGTGCGCTGAAAGAGGCGGACGCAGCGCAGAAGCGCGAACGCCCGCAGCTTCTTGATGAGATCGCGCTCATGCGCCAGCTCCTTCCTTCCTACGACGAGCTGGACAAAAAGGAGTCCGTGCGCCGCAAGCAGGAATTGCTACGGGAAAAAGCGGCGCGCGAAAGAAATGCGCTCGCGCAAAAAGCGCAGGCATTGTCAGAAGCGCTTACAGCGCGCAGGAGCGAGCAGAAAGCACTGGAATCCTGCGGCGTGAAAAAAGCCGAGCGCGAGGCGCTGCTGCAAAAGAGCAGCGACCGCCAGAGTGCTCTGCGCACACTGCTCTCCGATTTTGAAGTCTACCGCGCGCAGAGCGCCCTGCTGCTGCAAAAGCAGGAGGTATATCAAACGCGCGCCGCAGCTGCGGCCGCGCTGCTCGGAACATCGCTTCAGATGCAGCAGGAATTCTTAGACGCACAGGCGGGCATCATCGCCGGGACACTGCGCCCCGGCCTCCCCTGCCCCGTCTGCGGCGCCATCGAGCACCCTCGCCCCGCCTTGCTCGCCGCACACGCACCGACGGAGGATGACGTCAAGCGCGCCAAGAGCGCCTACGAACGTGCACAGGCCGAGGCCGAGGAAGCAAGCCGGGCCGCCGCCGCGCAGAAGGGCAGTGTGGACGAAATGGCGCGCTCGCTCCAGGGAAGGCTCACCGCTCTGCTGCCGGATACGGCAGCAGAGCAGGCCGAGCAGGCTGCGCGCTCGCAGCTCGCGGAGCTCGACCGGCAGATCGCCGCGCTCACTGGCGAAGTACAGGCGCTGCAAGCCGGCATCGAGAGAAAGCGCAGGCTGGATGAGGAGATCCCCGCGCAGGAGGACGCGCTGCGCCGCTTAGAGAATGACAGCTTCGCCGCCGACAAACGGTCGGAACGGCTCTGCGCTGAGATCGACGCGCTGTCCGCCCGGATCGCCGAGCTGCGAAGTACGCTCACATTTGCTGACAGCTCGGCCGCGGAGCAGGAGATCTCACGTTTGCAGCATAGAGCAGACGCTCTCGAACAGGCAGCAGCTGCTGCCCAAGAGCGGGAAAAGGCCGCGCTGACTGCGCTGACCGCCACACGCGCGGAGATCGGGCAGCTAAAAGAGCAGCTTGCAAACGCTGCGGACACCGATCCGGCCGCGCTCGCTGCGCAGATCGACGAGCAAAATGCGCTCAAGGACGCAGCCGACCGGCAGCTCCGCGCCATCCACACAAGGCTCAGCACCAACGAAAGCGCGCAAAAGGGCGTTTCGAAGCAGAGTGCGGCGCTGGCAGCACTGGAACAGCGCTGCGCATGGGTCAGCGCGCTGTCAAGAACGGCTAACGGCGGCCTCAGGGACAAGGCGAAGATCGATCTTGAGACCTACGTCCAGACGACGTATTTTGACCGCATTCTGTGCCGTGCCAATCTCCGCCTGCAAAAGATGTCCGGCGGACAGTATGATCTCAAGCGCCGCCGGAACGCGGACAATAAGCAGAGCAAAAGCGGTCTGGAGCTTGATATCGTCGACCACGTCAATGCGACCGAACGCAGCGTCAACACCCTTTCGGGCGGCGAAGCATTTCTGGCGTCGCTCGCGCTGGCGCTCGGTCTGTCGGACGAGGTGCAGATGTCCACCGGCATTCATCTCGATACGCTCTTTGTTGATGAAGGCTTCGGCTCGCTGGACTCCGAGGCCTTGCGCAAGGCCTATCAGACGCTCGCCGGGCTGACGGAGGGCAACCGTCTCGTCGGCATCATCTCGCATGTAGCGGAGCTCAAAGAGCGCATTGACCGCCAGATCGTGGTCTGCAAGGGGGCGGACGGCAGCAGCCGCGCCGAGATCGTCTGCTGAGTCGCCCCATTCAAAAAGAGGCAGGAAGCGCCTGCCAAGCACAAGCTATTATCCGATGAACAATCGGCAGAAAGGAAGCTCCATTATGAACCAGGAACACTATTCGATCCTCTACAGCAGCATGACCGGCAACACCAAACTGCTCGCCGACACGATCCGCGCGGCGCTGCCGGAAGAAAAGTGCGACTACTTCGGCGTCTGCGACGGCGCCGAGGCAAAATCAGACCTTCTCTACGTCGGCTTCTGGACGGACAAGGGAAACGCGGATGCCGCCGCGCTTTCGCTGCTTGCAAAGCTGAAAAATAAAAAGCTCTTTCTCTTCGGCACGGCGGGCTTCGGCGTCAGCGAGGCGTATTTCAGGAAGGTTCTCGACCGTGTCCGCCAGAGCATCGACGCAAGCAATACCATCGTGGGGGAATATATGTGCCAAGGCAAAATGCCGCAGGCGGTGAAGGAGCGCTATCTCAAGATGAAGGAGCAGCCCGAGCACCCGGCAAATCTTGATATGCTGATCGAAAATTTCGACCGCGCCCTGCCGCACCCGGACGCGGCGGATCTTGAAAAGCTCCGCTCGGCCATCCTGAACTGATCGTACAGGCGAAAAAATCCGACGCCCAAACGGCGTCGGATTTTTATCTTACTTGCACTCCTGCTTCATGGCGCGGTAGCCGATCAGCACTGTCCACACATAGGCGCAGGTCTTGGGGATCATCAGCATGCCGATCATGGGGATCGTATCCGCCCACAGCACCACGGGGATATAGAAGCCAAAGCTCAGCACAATGGTCAGCCACATCCAGCGGAAGGCGCTGTCGCTGCGCTCCTTGGCGCTGCGGTAGAAGAGCACGATGATGAGAAGGCCCAGAATAGCGAAGGGAATGTTGCGGTAGATGCCCCAGGAGAGCGGGGAGGCGGCGCTCAGCCACTGGTTCTGCGGCATCATGCAGAGGATGACGCGCGCGGCGGCAAGGCCGTACACGGCGGCGGTCAGGCCCGCCTTGCCCTCGATCTCATAGCGCTTGCGCCACACATAATAGAGCAGCACATAGAAGACCGTCATCGTGATCGAGGTGATCCACTTGCCAAGGCCGAGGGGAACGGTGTAGTTCTCAAGGCCCGTGGTGCACAGCGCCAGCGCGCGGGGAACGAGATGGAACGAGTCGCCCGCCCCCAGCACGACCGCCATCAGGCCGAAGAGCTTGAACTGAGCGCTGCCCTTGCTCCCGCGGATCATCAGAATGCCGATGGTGATGACTGAGATGAGATAAACAGCATCAAAAAGTGTTTCAACGATTGCCTGCATAGTTTTTTCCTCTTTTCCTGAATGATTCGTTGCTTTTGGCAGCGACGGAGACCGACTTACCGAAGTTGCAGCCAAACAGCAGCCCCGCCAGCAGAAGCGAAGCGCCGAGACCGGTGTAGAAAAATGCGATGAAGCGCTCGGGCGCAAGCCCGCTTGACCGCAGCGCGATGCCGCCGCTCATCATCACCGCCATGATCGCAAAGGACTTGAGGTCAAAAAACCTGAGGAAGAAGTGGCGCTCCTCCTCGTAGGCGCGGATGCGCGCAGTGTGTTTTTTGACGAGTCTGCCGAAAATGAATTTCTGGAAGACGGCAAAGACCACTGCCGACAGCAGATAGTTGACAAGCGCGCGGTAGGCGGGATAGGCCGAGAGTCCGATGCGAAGAATGTTAAAGCCTGCTGCGCTCCACACAAGGCACGCAAGGAGCAGCAGCGTATTTCTTTTTACCAATGTAAGTTCCCTCCTTTTAGTGAACATCGTTCAATTTGCGGGATATAAAATTCCCACGCCGCGGTGGGAATTTTATTTTAATAAAGCGTTCTGCGCACGATCTCCAGCACGGCAGAGGGGTCATAGTCCTGCCGCAGCAGTGCCGAGAGCATCTGAGAAAAGAGTATGTCGGCAAATTTTTCCGCCGTGAAGCGCTCGTTGAAAGCATCCTTTCGGATGTTCTCATCCTGCTTCAAAACCGTGCAGAGGCCTTCAAAAATGTGCTGCCAGGTCTGCTGCATCCGCCGCTTTCCGTCGTCCTTCTCCTCCCACATAAAGCCGAGAGAATGGAGGGTGAAAAAGCCCGGATAGCGCTCATAGCCGTAGGCCATTCGCGCATAGATCCACGTGATACAGGCCTGCACATCGTGAAAAACGGCGTCATCCTCCGGGCGGTGGAAGATCTCGCACCAGACGCTTTCTACCGTCGCGCCGATCAGGTCCGACTTGGAGCCAAAATAGTTGTAGATCGAGCCGACCGATACGCCGCACGCCGCCGCAACGGAGCGGATGCTCACCGCGGACCAGCCCCGCTGCCGGATCAGTTCCCGGCTGGCCCTCAGGATCTCATCTTTAGATGTTACGACCGTATTCATACGTTTCCCTCTCAATATGAACATTGTTCAATATCATTATACGGAAACAAAATCGTTTGTCAAGAGGCTTACAATATTTTTCGCAGCGCAGGCGGAGTGTATGGGAAAGCGCGGCTTGACAATCCGGCGCGAAGTATTATAATCGGTATATACCGAAAACAAAGGAGGTGCAGCCATGCCGAGACCAGCACGCAGCCGCAGGATCTGCGCCGAGCCGCAGGTCAAAGCCTTCTCGCCCGACAGTCCCGTATGCGGCGAGCCGATCCTGCTGACGCTGGATGAATACGAGGTCATTCGCCTCGTTGACCTACAACAGCGGACGCACGAGCAGTGCGCCGCGCAGATGGACATTTCCCGCTCGACCGTGCAGGAGATCTACGAGAGCGCGCGGCGCAAGCTCGCCGCCTGCCTCGTCCACGGGAAGCCCCTGCGCATCAGCGGCGGAAACTGCCGCATCTGCGGCGGACAGGAGCGGCAGGGCTGTATCCCCGCTTGCAGCAGATGCGAACACAAATATAAAGGAGAAGTTACCATGAAAATCGCAGTTACCTATGAAAACGGCATGATCTTCCAGCACTTTGGCCACACGGCGCAGTTCAAGCTCTACGACGTATCGGACGGCAAGATCGTCCGCACAGAGGTGGTCGACACCAACGGCAGCGGCCACGGCGCGCTGGCAGGCTTTCTCATGCAGCGCGGCGTGGATACTCTGATCTGCGGCGGCATCGGCGGCGGCGCGCAGGCCGCGCTGGCAGAGGCGGGCATCAAGCTCTACGGCGGCGTCAGCGGTGAGGCGGACGCGGCGGTCGCGGCGCTGCTGGTCGGAAACCTCGGCTATGATCCCGATGTCCACTGCAACCACCATGACCACGAGCACGGCGAGGGCGACCACAACTGCGGCGACCACGGCTGCGGTCATCACAGCTGCCACTGATATAGGAAATAGGCTGGAGCAGCTTTCCTTCTGATCCTCGCTGAGCGGGCGGGAGCAGGACATGGCGCAGCGCGATCACACTGCTGGACAGGGACGCCCTGAGCGATCTCAGATCGCAGCATGGCCGCTGCGAGTGTGGTCAAGGCCGCTTTCCACAGCAAAAATCGTGCTGCCCAACGAAAATAGATAAAATAGGAGGAAGGGCGTTTACCACCCTTTCTCCTATTCATTCTACGCCTCGTTGAGATCTTTATAATCTCCGTCTTCATGTAAGTCTTCCAAATCGTCGTAGTCCTCTCGCAGGCCGGAACCGCTGCCGGGGACGGTATCGGGTATCTCCTCCGTGTTTTTCTGTTTCGCCGCCTCGCGGCTGCGCGCGGCACACAGCGCTTCAAAATCCTGATAGGGGATTTCCGTCCAGCAGCGCCATGAACTGCGCCGCCAAAGTCGGCCGCACCAGTTCCGAGGCCATGTCGATCAGATGGTACTGCTCCTCACCCACATAGGCGCTCTGAAAGACGAGATGCGATAGCTTTTTGTCCCGCTGCAATTCGTCCAGAAGCTCCGGGGAAAGGTCATCCATTCCGCAGGGACAGCAACTGTGCAGCAGCCATCTCGCCTCCCGCAGAGCTTTCAACCGGCTCCGCGCCGCGTACAGCAGCGCGCTCCACATGGCGATGCCCTCGCGGTAATCTTCACCGTAGGCCCGCTCGAGGACCTCCACCACACCCATGGAGGAAATCTCCTCACGATCTCGGGGCGTCTCGGCAGGTTGCCGCAGTCACAGCAGTAACCACACTCCCACGAGTCCTTTCTGACCATCACGGGAGCGCCGCAGGTCGGACAGCGCATACCTCTCACCAACCCTTCTTTTTATGCTGTGCCAAAATATTCCTGCATGTTGTCTTCAGCATACCACACGGAAGCGAATTGTCAACAATTCCGACGCGAAGACCGCTTTCTAATATGGGGAGACGGGATAGCAGCCAAGGTCAAAGCGTTGTGCCGTTAGAAAAGCTGTTAGAAATGTTAGTAAAACTTGTTAGTAGAACGCAAAAAATAACACTGCCTTTTGACCTCTAAAAGTCAAAAAACAGTGTCGTATCAATGGTGCGCGAGGCGGGACTTGAACCCGCACGCCCGTAATGAGCACTAGAACCTGAATCTAGCGAGTCTGCCAATTCCACCACTCGCGCAAATATGAGATTAAAAAAGATGGTGCGGATGGCGGGACTTGAACCCGCACGTCCATACGAACACTAGCACCTCAAGCTAGCCTGTCTGCCAATTCCAGCACACCCGCATATTCATCTTTTCAAGCGGCTGTCTCTCAACGACCGCTAGGCTATTATAAGCCCAGAAGTGGCCAAATGTCAACCTTTTTTTGCAAGAAAAAGCAAAAATTTTTGCCGTGCAAAAAGCGCCGGAAAAGCACGGTATTCCCGAACTTTTCCGGCATCTTTTTTCTCAAATTTGCGCGAGCGTCTCCCCCACCGCACCGCTGATGACAAGATCCGCACCAAGGCCGCGGTCAAGCGGCGTCTTGTTGATGACAACGAGCTTGTGCCCGCGGTAATAGCGCACAAGCCCCGCCGCGGGATAGACCGCGAGCGACGTGCCCGCGATGATGAGCACGTCCGCTTGCGCAATGTACTCGACGGCGCGCAAAAGCGTCCTTTCGTCAAGCCCTTCCTCATAAAGCACCACGTCGGGCTTAACCCGTCCGCCGCAGGTGCAGCGCGGCACGCCGGTCGAGTTCTTAATATAACTCGCGTCGTAGAACTTTCCACATTTCTCGCAGTAGTTGCGAAGCGTGCTGCCGTGCAGCTCGAGGACATTTTTGCTGCCGGCCGCCTGATGCAGCCCGTCGATATTCTGCGTGATGACGGCCTTCAGCTTCCCCTCGCGCTCCCATTCGGCAAGCTTCAAGTGCGCGGCATTCGGCTTTGCACCCTCGCAGAGAAGCTTTGCGCGGTAAAAGGCGAAAAACTTCTCGGGATAGCGCTCATAATAGGTGTGGCTCAGGATCGTCTCAGGCGGGTCATCCCACTGCTGGTGGTACAGCCCGTCCACGCTGCGGAAATCCGGGATGCCGCTCTCGGTCGATACCCCCGCTCCGCCGAAAAACACAATATTGTCCGAATGGTCGATAAGCTCCTTGAGCTTTCTGACTTCTTCCGTCATCGTTTCTCCTTTGGCGCGCGTGCGCTCACATCACATAGCTCTTGTCGATCTGCACCACGGCAAAATAATGCGGGTCCAGCTCGTGTACCGCCTTTTTGATCTTTTCCTCCGCTTCCCTGTCGCTCATCTTGCAGCGGTACGGCACCACCGCGTCGAAGATGACGTTCGTGTGCGTCGGCCCTGTGACCATGCGGAAGTCGTGGATGGAAATGTTTTCATCGATGCTGCGCACGAGCGCGGCGATCTTTTCATGCGCGGCGTTCACCGCCTCGTCGTTCGTCACGATGGGGTCCATGTGGATGACGGCCTCGCAGCCGAGGCGGTCGTGCAGTTCCTTTTCCACGTTGTCGATCTCGTCATGCAGAGCGAGAATGTCGCCGTGCGCGGGGACCTCGGCATGCAACGAGATCATCACGCGGCCGGGGCCGTAGTCGTGCACGACAAGGTCATGGATGCCGCAGATGCTCTTATTCGCCATGACGATGTCGTGGATCTGCTGCACGAACTCCTCCGTCGGCGGCTGGCCAAGCAGGGGCGAGAGCGTGTCCTTCGCCGCCTGAAAGCCCGCCCACAGGATGAGCAGCGACACGACAAGGCCGCACCAGCCATCGATCTGCCAGTGCAGAAAATGCCCCGCGAGCGTTGCAAGCAGCACCGCCGTCGTCGCCGCACAGTCGGAAAGGCTGTCCGCCGCCGTGGCCTGCATGGCGGCGGCGTTGAGCTTTTTGCCCACGCCGTGATTGTAGCAGTACATATAGCACTTGGCGCAGATGGAGATAAGCAGGATCGACACTGTCAGCGCGCTGCACTCCACCGCCTCGGGGTGAAGGATCGCGCCCACCGCGTCGCGCAGCAGCTCAAAGCCCATGAGAAGGATGACGAGCGAGACGATGAGGCCCGAAATGTACTCGATACGGCCGTGGCCGAAGGGATGCTCGGTGTCCGGCTTCTGCCCGGCGAGGCGAAAGCCCAGCAGCGTCACGATGGACGCGCCCGCGTCGGAGAGGTTGTTGAAGGCGTCCGCCGTGATGGCGACGGAGCCGGCGAGCGTGCCGGCGAGGAGCTTGAGCGCGAAGAGCAGCAGGTTGATGGCGATGCCCACCGCGCCGCAAAGCACGCCGTAGGCGCGCCGCACCTCCGGCGCAGTGATGTTCTGATAGTCTTTTATCAAATGCTTTGCAAGCAGTCCGATCATTGTTTTTTTCCTCACTCGCTCTTGATCTTGAGCTTCATGCGGCAGCACAGCCGGTTGAGATCCTCGTCCGTCGCCGCGGGGATGCGCAGCCGCGCGCCGCAGCGGCGGCACACAAGGTCCACATAGGTACTGCGGATCTCCATGGTGTAGTCGCTGCTGCCGCAGCCGCAGGTGATGCCGTCCTTGCGCGCGGCGATCTCCTTGAGCTCGGAGAGCACCTCATACATGATGACGCTGTCGGCAAAGGCGGCGGGATCGTCGCCCTGCTCGCGCTCCTTGGCTGCCGCGAGGGAGAGCTGCTCCATCTCATGTTCCACGGCGTAGTCCTCGCCGATGAAGCAGCAAAGCATCTTCGTCTCGGGGCAGGCAAGGCCGATGCCGCGCCCGTGCAGCAGCTTTTCCGCGCTGCACTCCGCCGTATGTTCCCCGCCGCACACGCCGCAGGGCACGCGCAGGCGGAATTTGCTCTCGTCCGCCTCGATCTCAAGGCTCGACTGTCCGCATTCGCAGCTCACGACTGCGCCCGAGGCGCTCAGCGCGAAGACGCTCCGCTGCTGGATGACGCGCTTATGACACGCGGGGCAAAGATAGCCGATGGTACGCATTTCTTCTTTCATCCCGTTTTCCTCCGGAAAGCAAAATCTTGCATGATAATTAGAATATTATACTGCATCCGCGCAAAAAAAGAAAGGGAGAAACCGCGCGTTTCTCCCTTTTCTTTTCTGTTTTTGCGTTTACGGCTTGACCGCGATGGCCTCGATCTCGACCAGCGCGCCCTTGGGCAGCGCGCTGACCTGCATCGCGCAGCGTGCGGGGCAGTCGCCGCTGAAATACTTGGCGTAGACCTCGTTGACAACGGAGAAATCGCCGATATCGATCATAAAGACGGTCGTCTTGACAACGTCCTCCGCTTTGCAGCCTGCTGCCTCGAGCACGGCCAGCAGATTCTTGATACTCTGCTCCGCCTGCTCGGCGGTATTGTCGGAAACAAAAGCGCCGGTGGCGGGGTCGAGCGGGAGCTGGCCGGAGACGAAGACAAAGCCGTTCGCCTCGATGGCCTGAGAGTAAGGGCCGACAGCGCCGGGCGCGGAAGTAGTAGCGATCACACGTTTCACAGGAATATCCTCCTCCTTTGATATATATTTATCATATCATTTTGTGCATATCGCGTCAAGTGCTCATATTTTTGGAAAAGCTGCGGAAACTAAGGCCGATTTTAGTGATTCAGTTGAAGTTAGAAAGGATGGCTACCATGACCTGCATGACCGGCGCGCAGACGCGCTGCCTGCGCAACGCCCCCTCCGTGCTCTCGTTCGCCGCCGTCGGCGGGCGCTTTGAAGGCGAGGGCCCGCTGCGCGACTATTTCGACGAGCTGAGCGAAGACCACTTTTTCGGCGAAAAAACATGGGAAAAAGGCGAGAGCGCCATGCAGCGCCGCGCGCTTTTCCACGCGCTTGAAAAGGCCGCGCTGCGCGAGCGCGACCTCGACCTCATCTTTGCGGGGGATCTTCTCAACCAATGCACCGGCTCGTCGTTCGCCCTGCGCGGCAGCCGCATCCCCTTCTACGGCGTCTACGGCGCGTGCTCCACGATGGGCGAGAGCCTGTCGCTCGCCGCGATCATGGTCGACGGCGGCTACGCCGAGCGCGCCGCCGCGCTCACGTCCTCGCACTTCTGCACCGCTGAGCGGCAGTATCGTATGCCCGTGCCCTACGGCTCGCAGCGCACGCCCACCGCGCAGTGGACGGCGACGGGCAGCGGCTGCTGCATTCTCTCCCGCGAGGGCGAGGGGCCGTATCTCACGCATGTCACGGCCGGCAGGATCGTTGACAAGGGCGTGACCGACGCGAACAACATGGGCGCTGCGATGGCGCCTGCGGCCTACGATACGCTCTGCGCGCTCTTCCGCGACACGCAGACGGTGCCTGAGGACTACGACCTCATCGTGACGGGCGATCTCGGCAAGCTCGGGCACCGCATCGTCACCGATTTTTTTGCGCGCGACGGCATTTCCCTCGGCGAGCGCTTCACCGACTGCGGGCTGCTGCTCTACGATATCGATGCGCAGGACATGCACTGCGGGGGCAGCGGCTGCGGCTGCTCGGCAAGCGTTTTCTGCGGCTATCTTCTGCGCGGGATGCGCGAGGGGAGATGGCAGCGCATTATCTTCGCGCCAACGGGCGCGCTGCTCTCCCCCACCTCGACCTTTCAGGGCGAGAGCATCCCCGGCATCTGCCACGCGCTCGTACTGTCCAGCCGGAAGGAGGGATGACGGATGGACTATTTGAACGCCTTTCTCTGCGGCGGCATCCTCTGCGCCATCGGTCAGCTCCTCATCGACCGAACGCCCCTCACCCCCGCGCGCATTTTGACGGGATATGTCGTCTGCGGCGTTTTCCTCACAGCCCTTGGCATTTACGAGCCCATCGTCCGCTGGGGCGGCGCGGGCGCAACCGTGCCGCTGCTGGGCTTTGGCTATTCACTCGCCCGCGGCGTTGAAAAGGCCGTGCGCGAGCAGGGCTGGCTCGGCGTGATGACCGGCGGTCTCAGTGCAACTGCCGGCGGCATCGCCGCGGCGGTCGTCTTCGCGGTGCTGATGGCGCTTCTTTTCAAGCCCGGTGACAAGCGGTAAAAAATCAGGGAGAGGGCGAAAAGCCCTCTCCCTATGTCATATCATTACGATGCCCGCAGGCCGCTGCTCTCGATCTGTTCGAGCGTCATCACCTTGTCGTGCAGGATGGGCTTCCACTCCACCTTTGCAAAAAGCGAGACGATGCAGATGGGCACATACGTCAGCATGAAGACCGGGAAGGTGAAGGTGTAGAGCACCTTCTTCCACGCTGCGCAGCGGATCTTCCTCCACTCTGTCACAGTCGTGATCACACCGAGGACAAAAAGCGTCATATAAAGGCTCGCCACCGTCTGTAATACAGAGATGCCCAGCGCCGCCATCGAGCCGCCGTTTGTCACGTTCGTGATCGCCGCGCCGACATTCACTGCAAGGCTCACCCCCGTCAGCACTGCTGCGGGCATGATATTCATCGTCATGTCGTAGCAGGAGAAGCTGCCGTGTGCAATGCCGGAGAAGAGCTGCACGGCATACTTGCAAAAGACCTGCAAATAGCCCTTCGACCAGCGCATCCGCTGCCGCCAGGACTGGGCAAAGCTCGTGGGCTGCTCGTCGTAGAGCACCGCGCCCGCTGCGTAGCCGACCTTGTGCCCGCGCACGACGTTGTCGATGGTAAACTCAATGTCCTCGGTCAGCAGGAAGAAGTTCCAGCCGCCGCACTCGCGCAGCACCGTGTCAGAAAAGAGAAAGCCCGTTCCGGAGACGGCGCAGCTGCTGCCAAGGCGCATCCTCGCGTTGTTGAGATACTGCGCCTCGCGCAGAAACCACAGCGCATAGCCTGCGGAGATCCAGTTGTCGCCGTAGTTTTTGGAGTTTCTGTAGCAGGTCACGATCTCGTAGCCGCTCGAATAGACCTTCTCGATCTCAGAGATGAAGTTCGGGTCGAGCACATTGTCCGCGTCCAGCACAAGATAGGCGTCGTAATGCTTGTGGCCTGGGCGCTTGATGCGGCGCAAAAGCTCATTGAGCACATAGCCCTTGCCCACCTGCTCGGTGTTGAAACGCTCAAAAACAGTCGCGCCGTGCGCGCGGGCAACGCCTGCCGTGTCGTCCGTGCAATTGTCCGCACCCACGAAAACGTCCACTCGGTCCATCGGGTAGCTCTGTGCATGGATGCTGTCGAGCAGCTGACCGATGACGTTTTCCTCGTTGCGCGCCGCGATGAGTATGGCGATGCGGTGATACTCATTGCGGCCCGCGAATTTCTTTCGCCGCAGCAGCGCCACCGCCACATAATAAAACTGATAGGAATAGCAGATGAAAAAGAGCGCCATGATGACGGCGTTGATCGTTTCTACAGTACGCATAGCATGATCTCCTCAGCAGCCGCAGCGCAAGGCGCGCGGCGTCGTTTTTCTCTTTGGAAGCTGAGTATGTTATATCATGCCTTCTTTGCGATTCTATGATGGAAATCCTTAATAAGTTTCTAAGGAATTCCTTTGATATCTTAAAGAGCCGCAGTTTTCGAATCTCTTGGCAGTGCAACGCAGAAAAGGTAAAAAAAGAAGACACTCGAACGAGTGTCTTCTTTTCGTGTTGGCGCTACCTATCTTCCCGGGCCGTCTCCAGCCAAGTATTGTGGGCAGAAGCGAGCTTAACTTCCGTGTTCGGGATGGGAACGGGTGGACCCTCGCCCTAATCAGCACCAACTGCTGTATTGTAACTGCTTTTGTACAGTAACAAACTTTTATGAATTTGTCAAGTCTTCGGTTCCCGAAAAAGCATCGCTTTTTGGGGATGGTGACCCGTACCGGATTCGAACCGATGTTAACGGCGTGAGAGGCCGCTGTCTT
>URCK01000016.1 GCA_900546295.1 uncultured Eubacteriales bacterium
CGACCTCGAGGATCTCAGCGTGCGGGGTCGGGGAAGCGGCGACGGAGATGGTCTCGCCGGAGAGAGCGTCGTAGTCAACGCTTGCATCGTAGCCGTCGGTCGGGTCATCGACAGTGCTGACGACAGCGCCGTCATACTTTTCGTTGATGTAGTCAACGACCTGCTGGCTCTCGAGCGCCGCGACGAGCGCCTTGATCTTATCGGAGTTCTCGTTGCCCTCCTTCACGGCGAGGATGTTGGCGTAAGCGGAGGAGGAGCCTTCGATCACGAGGGAGTCATCCACGGGGTTGAGGCCCGCGTTGATGGCATAGTTGGAGTTGATGACGGCGTAGTCAACGTCCTGCAGGATGTTGGGGATCTGCGCAGCCTCGGTCTCAACGATCTCAACGTTGTACGGATTCTCAACGATGTCGTTCTTGGTGGCGGTGATACCGGCGCCGTCGGCGAGCTTGATGATGCCGTTCTCCTCGAGCAGGAGCAGGGCGCGGGCTTCGTTGGTGGTGTCGTTGGGGACGGCGATCTGGATGGGAGCGGCATCGTCGCCGCCCTTGGAGCCGCAGCCGGTCAGGGCGAGCGCGGCGGTGAGGACGAGTGCAAGAACAAGTGCAGTCAGCTTGATAGAATTCTTTTTCATCGGAACGATCTCCTTTTGTATGATAAAAATGTGAATGGGATGTGTGGTGCGGGACGTTTTGTCCCGCTCAGATGACGTGCCAGGCAGTGTCCGGCGGACACATTCGGTCATCTCTCATCAATTCAAAACGCATGGTTTGCTCCTTTCGGAAAATTAAAAACAGCGGAAGGTCATTGACCTTCCGCTGCCGTTCACTCATGCTGAACTCTCAGACAGTTTTTGAAAGGAAATGACCATTTTCTCCATGACAAAGCATGCACATGCTGAACATGCGCATCATCGGCATCATCATGAAGTTGACAGAATAGACGTTCTTCATGCCAATGGATCCTTTCCGGTAAGTACCGCCCTCGCGGGGCGCTCGATTCAATGTGCGTATCGTAGCACCATCTTTTTCTCTTGTCAACACCAAATTTATAATTTTGCAAAATGAATCGATTTTTTTGCAGATCAGGCGCTGCATTTGGTCAATTGTTCCTCAACTCGAGCGCACGGACGAGAAAAATAAGAAAATCGCTTCCTTCCATCCCCTCGAGCGCACGCACCGCCTGCTCGCTGTGCTCGTGGACGAGCTTCTGGCAGGCATCGAGTCCCAGAAGGTCGACGAACGTCATCTTCCCCTCTTCCCTGTCAGAGCCGATGGGCTTGCCGAAGGTCTTCTCGTCGCCGATGACATCGAGCATATCGTCGCGGATCTGGAAGGCGTAGCCGAAGTGGTCGGCGTAGCGCGCCGCCGCGTCCTTCTGCGCCTGCGTACCGCCCGCCGCGGCCACACCCATCAGGCACGCGCCGCGGATGAGCGCGCTCGTCTTGCGCAGGTGGATCTCGTTGAGCTCATCCTCGTTGAGCGCTTTCCCCTCCCACTCAAGGTCGAGCTGCTGACCGCCGCAGATGCCCTCATGCCCGGCGGCATGGGCAAGGATCCTGCCGCATTCAAGCGCGCGCTCGGCGGGAAACGGTGCGGAGAGCACCGTTTCAAAGGCGAAGGCCTGCAGCGCATCGCCCGCAAGCGTTGCCGTGCACTCGCCGAAGACCTTGTGGTTCGAGGGCTTGCCCCGGCGCAGATCATCGTTGTCCATCACAGGAAGATCGTCGTGGATGAGCGAATAGGTGTGCAGCATCTCAACGCCGCAGGCCGCGCTCAGCGCCGCCTCCGCATCGCCGCCGCACATCCGGCAGAATTCCATCGTCAGGATCGGCCGCAGGCGCTTGCCGCCCGCCGTCAGGCTGTAGCGCATCGATTCGACGAGCTTACGGTAGCGCGCGTCCGCTGCATCTTCAAGGCAGGAGGCAAGATAGGCCTCCACCTTTTCCTTATCCGCCGCCATGCGCGCGGAAAACAGCTTTTCATCCATTTTTTTCATCCTCCGAAACAAACGGGCTCTCGACCGGCGCGCCGTCCGCGCCCTTGGAGAGCTTGATGACCTTCTGCTCGGCTTTGTCAAGCATCGCACCGCAGTCGCTCACGAGCTTGCTTCCCTCTTCAAAGAGCTTGAGCGACTCGGCGAGCTTCGCATCGCCCTTTTCAAGCGCCGCCACGATCTCCTCGAGGCGTGCGAGATTGTCTTCAAATGTTTTTGCCATGGCCCGTTCCTCCCGTTCTTTGTTCGTCCACCGTGCACATAAGACTGCCCTGCCCCAGCAGGACTTCGATCCTTTCGCCGACGCTTGCCTCCTCCGCCGCGCGCAGGATCGTCCCGTTTTCGTCCCTTGCAACGGCGTAGCCGCGGCCAAGGACCTTGAGCGGACTGAGCGCGTCAAGCGAGGCGGCAAGGGATGCAAAGCGCTGCGCACGCTGCGCCGTCTGCGCCTGCGCGAGCGTGGAGAGCTTTCTTTGCGTATAGTCGAGCAGCAGGCGCTTATCGTCGATAAAGGCCATGGGGTCGCGCAGCACGCGGCTGCGGGCAAGCGCTTCATAGCGCTCTCGCAGCGCCTTCACGCGCTTTTGCGCGCTCTGCTCCATGC
The DNA here is from genome assembly GCA_900546295.1 of uncultured Eubacteriales bacterium. GTDB lineage: Bacteria > Bacillota > Clostridia > Oscillospirales > Oscillospiraceae > Hominicoprocola. The sequence goes on from URCK01000016.1 coordinate 2,600, forward strand.
GCGCGCTCAGCGTATCGAGCCGACGGCGCAGTTCCTTTTGTTCCGGCACGGCGATCTCCGCCGCGTTCGACGGCGTCGACGCCCTCGCGTCGGCGACAAAATCCGAGATCGTCACGTCCGGCTCATGCCCGACGGCGGAGATGACCGGAAGATCGGAGGCATAAATGGCGCGCGCCACGCGCTCATCGTTGAAGGCCCAGAGATCCTCGATCGAGCCGCCGCCGCGCCCCGTGATGATGAGGTCGGCGACCTTCCATTTGTTCGCATAGCGCAGTGCGCCCGCGATCTCCGCCGGAGCCTCCGCCCCCTGCACGCGCACAGGCAGGAGCACGACCTCGCTCATCGGCCAGCGCGCTTTCAGGATGCGCAGCATATCATGCACCGCCGCGCCCGCGGACGAGGTGATGATGGCGATGCGGCGCGGGTATTTCGGCAGCGGCTTTTTGTGCGCCGGGTCGAAAAGCCCCTCTTTGCCGAGCACTTCTTTGAGCTGCTCGAAGGCGACATGCAGATCGCCCACGCCCTGCACGCTCAGATCCGAGCAGTAGAGCTGGTATCCGCCGTCGCGCGGGAAGACGCCGATGCGCCCGAAGGCCACGACCTTCATGCCGTTCTCCGGGCGGAAGCGGAGCTTTGCCGCCATGCCGCGGAACATCACGCAGCGAAGCGCGCTCCCCTCGTCCTTGAGCGTAAAGTAATGGTGCCCCGAGGGGTAGCATTTGTAGTTCGATATCTCGCCGCGCACGAAGATCGTCTGAAGCTGCGGCACGGCGTCAAGCAGCGCCTTGATGAAATTGTTGGCCTCGGATACGCTGAAGATCATCTGCTCGCTCGCCATGTGCCTCACCTCTTTTTTCGCCAAATGGAAGAAAAGCAGAGCGCCGTCCGACACTCTGCTTTTTGATTATTCCGCGCTCACTTCGCCGCGCACAAAGCTGCCGAGGATGCCGTTGATAAACTTGACCGTCTCCGGCGTTTCGTACTTCTTTGCGATCTCGACCGCCTCGTTGATGGCGACGCCGTTGGGAATGTCGCTGCGGTAGAGCACCTCGTACATCGCAACGCGCATGATCGCCGAGGCGACGAGCGGGATGCGGTCGAAGCTCCAGCCGCGGGCGTAGTTTGCGATGTAGCCGTCCAGCTCCGGCGCGTGCTCGGCAACGCCGAGAACGATGGAGCGGATGTACTCCTCCTGCGCCTTTCCCGGCAGCTTTTCATAGATGCCGTCCTCGTCCTTGAGGGTATCAAAATACTCGCCCGTCAGACGCTCGTCGAGCAGCTCCTGCGGCGTTTTGTCCGTAAAGCTCAGTTCGTATGCAAGATGCACTGCGATCTCTCGCGCGATATTACGAATCATTCTCGTTCTGTCCTTTGTCTTTAGTTGAAGCTGATCCCGCCCACGTGGACGTTGACTGCATGCACGCTGTAGCCCGTCATGCTGCTCACTGCCGCGCCCACGCTGTCCTGCACCTTACGGGCCGTTTCGGGGATGGCGTAGCCGTAGCGCACCATCAGATAAACATCAATGACGATCTCGCCGTCCTGCACTTCGGCGCGCACGCCGCGCAGAGCCTTTTTGCCCGTGAACTGCTCCGTGATCTGCTCGGTCACATTCTGGCACATGGAACCCACGCCCTCGATCTCGCCGATGGCGTCCGCCGCGATGGCGGCGACCACGTCCTCCGAAATATGGATGCTGCCGTTTTCCTCGGCACGGGTCAGATACTCTCGATTTTCAGCCATTCTGACATCTCTCCTTGCTTGAAATGCTATATCAAGAGTATTTTACCATCATCTTTTGAAAAATACAACAGCTAATTTACTTCCATGATCTTGATGCACTCGGCGCCAAGGCCCGTTTCCTGCTTGACGATATCCGTGATGCGGGCCACATCCTCGGTCTGCAGGCCGTCCTCCCCCGCCGAGACGACTACGCTCACGCCGTCCTCTGAGAGAAAGACCACGCAGTCGTCATAGCCCTTCGCCGTGATCATGTTTTCGATCTGCGCCTCGCTGAGCGTGTAGGAAGCGAGCGTCTGGATGCTCTTCGCCGCCTCGTTCGCCGTCGACTCATCGACGCTTTCATTTTCGCTTGCCTCCTTCAGGAGCGAGAGCGCGCTGTCGCGCGCCTGCTGGCGCGTCAGGCGGGCCGAGGCAAAATAGTCCGTTCCTTCCGTTCCGGCAGTCTCCGCCGCAGCAGCGTCCGCACCGCTGACCTGCTGGGCCTGCCCCAGGATCTTCGTCGGCTGCTCGACCTTTTCCGCGTACTTCCCATTCAGAAAGATCGCCGCGCAGACGAAGACAAGGATGGTGCCTACCACCGCGTTCCGTTTCCAAAGCTTCTTCATGATCGTTCCCTCCATGCAGTTTGTTTGATAGAAAATGCTTATTTTCATGGCGTTCCCTTGACCACCGTGATCCGCTCGGACGATAGCCCCGTCAGCGCCGCCACGGCCTGTGTCACCCGGAGCCGCACCTCTGCGCGGTCGCCGCCCTCGCAGACGACGAGTGCGCCGATGAACGCGGGGAATCTGCTGCGTGTGACCACGACCTCGGCGCTCGCGCCGCTGCCAAGCACGACCGTTTCGCTCTTTTGCGTCCGCTCGCCCGTATTCTCGCCGCTGCGCTTTTGCGTCTGTGCCTCGTCGCGCGCCAGTTCATAGGCGCTGCCGCCGTCCACCGTCAGCATCAGTTTCAGATGCCCCACGCCGTCGAGCGAGGAGAGGATCTCCTCCATTTCCTCCTGCAGCGCCGTGCGGTCAAAGTCCTCTGCCGCATCCGGCGCGCCGCCTTCCTGCTTTTTTTCATTTCCGCCCGGCAGCAGAAGAAGGACGATGCCGAGCGCCGCCGTCAGGGCGACGTATTTGCAGCGCTTCAGCGCGTCGAGCGCCTTCACTCTCCCGCCGCGCTTTCCCCTGTCGTGATCCATAGCTGGTCCTCCTTTGCAATGCCGAGTTCGCGCTCGATGTATGCGCTGATCTCCGCGTTTTCCTCGCCGTAGAGCGTGACGGACGCAGGCAGTGGTACGCCGCCGCGTTCCTCCGTTGTGACGACCGCGCGGATGCTTGCCCCCAGTGAGGCTGCTTTGTCCTCAATATATGCGCCCGTCTGCGCGGCTATGCGCGCAGAAAGCTCACGCTGCCGCTGCGCGCCCAGCTCTTCTTCGAGCTGGGCTACTGCCTCGCGGTATGCGCCGGCGTTTACCGCAAAGTCCGTCAGGTCAATCCGCAGCAGCGGGCGCAGCAGCGCGAGCATCAGCAGCATCCCGCCAACAAAGCGCACGATCTTTTTCATCGTGCCGCCGTCCGTCAGCTGCTCACAAGCGCTCACGAGCAGCGCGCAGGCCACAACGCCGAGCAGCCACGAGCGTAGGATCGTCATACCGTCACCACCATAATGACCGCGATCAGAAGCGAGGCGAGCAGCAAAAACGCCCCGCCCGCCGTCATCGCCAGCATCAGCGAAAAGGCTGAGGAGAGCTGCTCGAGAAAGCTGCGCAGCGTATCGGACCCCACCATACCGCAGAAGAATGCCGCCGCGCGGTAAAGAAGATACTGCACCGTCAGGCGCAGCAGCGGCGCAAGGCAAAGCGAAAGCACCGCGAAAACGCCCAAAACCCCCAGCGTGCTCCTGAGTGCGCCTGCCCCGGCGAGCAGCGCCTCCGTCGCCTCGGACAAAATGCCGCCGACGATGGGCACCGCGCCGGAGATGACCGACTTTCCCACGCGCACCGCCACGCGGTCCGCCGAGCCCGCGAGCAGTCCGCTGAGTGACAAAAAACCGACAAACGCCGCGAGGATCGCGCTCAAAGCCCATGTGATGAGCGTTTTGATGCCGTCCGCAAGCTCTTTGAGCCTGCTTTGCGGCAGCAGCGCCCCGGCCGCCGCCGCGCCGATCATGCAGCGGTTTGCCGGGACGAGCACATCGCGGATGAGCATGAGGAAGGCGTCGCTTGCCATCAGCGCTCCCACCTGCCAGACGCTTGCGCTGCCGACCGACCCGCTGCTCGCCATCGCGGCGGCCACAGTCGGCATCAGAAGCTTTGCCATCACCGCAAGCTCGTCCAGCGTTTCAAGCCCCAGCGCCATGAGCGATCTCATGTCCCCCGCCGAGAGCGCCGCCGCGCCGAGCACGCCCACATAGGGGGCAAACTGCGCGGCGCTCTCGCCCGCCTCCGCCGCCGTGCCCTCGATGAGCCCGCAGAGCAGTGCGAGCAGCATCAGTGACGCCGCCCCGCGCAGCGACGCTGCCAGCGCGTCGGAAAGCGATGTGCGAAGCATTTCCCAGAGGTACGCCGCCCCGCGCGCGACGAGTCCTTCCTCCATTGCATCCTCAAGAAGTTCCTGCGGCACGACGGCATCCAATCCGTCCGGCAGCTCAATTGCCCCGGCAGGAAGGCACAGCACCGCCGCGGCGAGCAGCGAGATGAGCAGTGTTTTCATAAAAAATCCTCCACCAGCGCGAGAAGCTCCTCCAGAAGCGGCAGCGCGCACACAAGCGCGCATACCGCCCCCGCCGTATGGAGAAGGGACGCGAGCGCGCTTTGTCCCGCGTCGGCGCAGAGCGCGCAGGAAAAGCGCACGATGAGCGCAATGGCCGTCACCTTTAAAAGCGGCACAAAGAGCACCTCGGGCAATGGCGTGAGCGAGAGCGTACGCGCACAGAAGTCCGCAAGCTCCGAGAGCACGGGAAGAAGCAGCGCGCAGCCTGCGAGGATCGATGCAAGCAGCAGCAAAAGCGCGAGCGCCTCGTCGCTGCGCCGCAGCAGCGCCGTCACCGCCGAAGCGCAGAGGCAGAGCGCTGTAAGTTTTACGAGTACCTCCATCGCTAAAACCCGAAAAGGCTCTTGATGAGCTCGAACAGCGCGCTGATCTCGCGCACGAGCAGCATCATCGTTGTGATGAGCCCGGCAAGGCTCACGAGCATTGCCTGATCGGGCCGGTCCGAGCGCACGAGCAGCTGGTTGAGCACCGCCACAACGATGCCGATCGCCGCGATCTTGAATACGAGGTCAATGTCCATATCCGTCTTCCTTCTGTAAAGCGTTTATCCTTGCTTGCATACAGTTTACAGCAGCAGAATAGCAAACAGCAGCGCGCCGCTGAAGCACAGCGCCGATACGACGCGCCCATCCTCCCGCTCGCGCGCGTGCAGGGCGCGCTCCGCCGACAAAAGCTCTGCCGATGCGCGGTGCAGCGCCGCGCAGACGATCTCTTCCTCCCCGCCGAGCGCGGAGGCGAGAGACGCGACCGCCGATCTCTCCCGCTCAGGAAGCGGCAGCGCCTCCGCCGCCGTCCGCCATGCGTCCGAAAGCGTTTCCCCGCGCGAAAGCAGCGCGCGAACCGAGGAAAAAAACATCCCCGCCGCGCCCTCGCGCGGCACCGTTTCGAGCAGCGCCGGAAACGGCGTGAGCGTCGCGCGCACAGCCTGCGCCAGCGACAAAAAGCCGTCCGAAAGCACGCGCAGCGTCTGCCTTTGCTGCCGCGCGCGGGACAAGATTGCCCGGCGCAGCAGCGCGGAGGCTGCAAGCAGCAGCGCCGCGCCCGTCAGGTGCAGCATGGCAGCTCGCCCACCTCGTAAGTACGCCTCCCGCCCTCTTTTCGGATGCTTACGCAGCGGCGAAAGACCTTTGCGCGCAGAAGCTCCTCAAAAAGCGGCTTTTGCGTCAGCTCCTCCGCGCTTGCCGCGTGGATGCTTGCAAGCAGTCCCACGCCGCAGTTTGCGGCAAGGCACATCGCGCTGATGTCCTCCGCTGCCGTGATCTCATCCACCGCAATGAGCTGCGGATTCATCCCGCGCAGCACCATCATGATGCCTGTAGCCTTCGGGCAGAGCGAAAGCACATCCGTGTGATTGCCAAGCTCCATCTGCGGCCGGGCCTTGCAGCAAACGGCGATCTCGCAGCGCTCGTCGATGACCGCAACGCGCAGCGCGCGGTGCTCACTGTCGCCGAGCGACAGTGAGCGGATGAGATCGCGCAGCAGCGTCGTCTTTCCCCCACCCGGCGGCGAGAGGATAAGGGTACTTAAAAACTGTCCTGATTCGTCAAAAAGCTGCGGGGCGATGCCGCTCCCAAGCCCCACCTCCTCGCAAACGATGCGAAGCGAGAGCGATGAGATCTCCTTGAGGTTGCTCACCTCTCCCTCGCGCACGACAGCGCTGCCGCATACGCCGAGGCGAAATCCGCCCCGCAGCGGCAAAAAGCCCTGCCGCAGCGTTTCGATGCAGGCATAGCGCGAATACTCCGTCACCGCACCGAGCATCTGCTCCAAGTCCTCCGCCGTCACGAGCGAGTCGATCGCGTTGGGCGCGGCGTTCAGCTCCCCTTCGCTTGTCAGCACCGTCATCGGGTGCATCACGCGCAGGCGAAATTCCTCGGTGCGTTCCTTCTGCTTGTCCGGCAGTGCGAGCGCAAGGCGTTTCAAGCGGCCGGGCAGGAATTCGCAGGCCTGTTCGTAGCGGTAAATACGGCTGAGCCGTTCCATCCATCAGCACTTCCCTTCTTCTGTGATAGTCCACTCTATGAGCGCGCGGACGGGCTTATGCACGGTCTGTCCCGCCGCGCCAAAAAAGAAAAAACGGGGAAAGCCCCGTTTTTTCGCATTTTTGTTCGGTTTCTACTATTTGCAGCAGGGGCAGGCACAGGCGCCCGAAGGCGCGGCGGGCGGGAAGAAATCGTCCAGCGGGAAGTCCACCGCCTCGAAGACCTTGCACGGGTCTTCGCAGCCGCAGTCGCCGCCGGCGAGCGTGCACTCGTTGGACGGGATGCAGTAGTCGTACACGGGGATGAGCAGCTGCGTGTCGCGCTCGAGGCGCACGGTAGAAAACTGGCCGAGCGAGATGCACACACGGCGGATGGCCGCCTCGTCAAAGACGATCGGCTCGCCGAAGGCCTCGAGGATGCCCGCGGGCACGCCGCCGAGCACCCCGCGGTCGCAGCCGCAGCGGCAGTTGCAGTTGTCGGCAAAGTGCGCGCACAGCAGCATCGGGTCCACGACCTCGACGACCGCCGTGGGCAGGTTCGCCGTCAGGTCGAGCGGCGCGTCGACGGCGTTCGCCGCCGGCTCGGACGAGTAGACCTTCGCCCCGCCCTCGCTGCCAAAGAGCACCACGCGCTTATCAAAGGCGGCAAGGCCTTCGATCTCCGTGTAGCGCGAGCTGCCGCTCATCATTGCCTGCAGGATGACGCGGTAGAAAAAGTGCATATCCACCGTGTAGTAGCCCCGGTTGAAGTTCACCGGCTCCACATCGACAAAGGTATAGAGCAGCTCCGCGCTGCCGCCGCGGATGCACTGGCTCGTGCTCAGCACGCTCTGCGCGCTGGCCGTTGGGTAAAAGCGCAGGTCCTCGATGCAGTCCTTGTCACGGCAGGATGAATAGATCTTTTTCGTATGGATACAGACCGCCTCGCGCACGCCGTTCGCGCCGCTGACGGGGCCTGCAACAACTTTATCAGCCATAAAGCAAAAATACCTCCTATTTTAAGTACTGGAAAGACCGGCGGATGCGCGCCTTTCTTTCACCACAGTCTATGCCGCGGGCAAAAATGGGTGAGACGCGGCCAAAGCATTTGAAAAAGCCCTATACAAGCGCAAAAAACTGTGATACACTAAATATAGTTTACAGACGACCAATGCCGACAACTTTTTGTGGTATTGCTCGCAGATTTGTGCTATGATCATTGAAAATTGACCCAAGGAGGTGCGCTATGGGGCGCGTCGGTTTTATCCAGGACAAGCTGGAGATCAAATTTCTTATTTTGTATGTGGCCGCCCGGCTCATCGAGCCGGTGCCGTTTGAGGCGATGCAGGAGCTGACGATGTGCGACGACGGCATCGACTTCTTCGATTTTTCCGAGTGTCTTGGGAATCTGGTCGAGTCGCAGCATCTTTCGCTTTCGGACGATGGGCTTTATTCCATCACGGAAAAGGGCCTGCACAACGGCGCGATCTGCGAGTCAAGCCTTCCCTACTCGGTGCGCCTGCGCGCTGACAAGAATATCACGATCTACAACCAGAAGCTCAAGCGCCGCGCGCAGATCAAGTCGGACATTCAGCCCCGACGCAACGGCACCTTCACCGTCACCCTCGCTTTCAACGACGATGACGACCAGCCGCTGCTCAAGATGGACCTGATGGTCCCGAAGGAGGTCATGGCCAAAGACCTCGCCGAGCGCTTCCAGAAAAATCCCGAGCAGCTCTACTCGGGCGTACTCAACACGCTCTTCGCAGAGCCCGACGAAAAAAAATAACATCCCTACATACAAAAAGAGACAGGCTTTGCCTGTCTCTTTTTCGTTATGAATTGTCTTGCCGGTGGTGTGCCGGATCAGCGCATAAAGCCCTGACAGCCGAGCGACGAAAGGTCGTGCAGACCGAGCGAGCGGTAAAATGCAAGCGTTTTTTCCGTGTCGTCTGTCAAAAGCTGAAACTGGCGAACGTTTGCAAAACGCTCCATCATCGCGCGCATCAGCGCCGTGCCGATGCCGCGACGCTGGTACTGCGGGAAAACCAGCAGATCCTGCATGAGCACGACGGTCTCGCCGTCGCCAACGGCACGGACAAGGCCGACAAGCGTTTCCCCTTCATAGGCCGCAAGCGTCAGCAGTGACCTTTCAAAGCCGCGGTGCAGCACATCGGGCGCGTCCGTGTAGGCCGTCCAGCCGACGGACGCATACAACGGCAGGATTTCTTCCTCGCAATAGGTCTGATATTCGATGATCTCCATAAATTCCTCCATGATTGAAATATTGTTCAAATCATGGTCAAACGCAATCTCATCACCGCCACTCCTTTCTTTCACTTCACCACAACGTTTTCCTTGCCGAAGCGCTCTTCCAGGTCGCGCACGAGCGAGGGGTGCAGGTCGCAGGTCGTGCCGATGAGCTTGCCGGTATCGAGCACGCGGATGCGAACATTGTTCTCCCGCCCCTCGAACATATAGAGGATCTTCCTGAGAATGTCCATCTCCGGCCCGTTGGCCGACGGTAGCCTCAGATAGAGCGTCTGCCCCGCCGCTTTCTGTCCCTGCTCCTGACGCGGCGCGGGCGTTGAGAGCGAGGAGGACAGCGGGCGGGCAAAGTCGCACAGCAGCTGCGGCGCTTTTTCATCGCGCACGGAAAGCGTGCCCGTGACATAGATGACCTGCCCCTCCTGCAAATAACTGCCGCACTGCTCCAGAACGCGCGCGAAGCACAACAGCTCCATCGTTCCCGTGCCGTCCTCGAGCGTCACATAGGCCATGAGGGTATTTTTCTTCGTCATCTTCGTCTTGCTCGCGGTGACAACGCCGGCAAGCGTGATCTTTTGTCCGTCGGAAAAGGTCGTCGGCCCCGTTTCCTGCGAAAAGTCCTCCATCACGCGGCCAATGGCGGCAGCGCCGCTTGCGCGGGCAAGCGAACGGAACGCGTCCATCGGGTGGCCCGAGAGGTAGAGCCCCGTTGTGGCCTTTTCCATCGCCATGAGCTCCTGCGGCGTGAACTCCGGAATATCGGGCAGGACGAGAGCCGCCTGCTGCGCCGTCTCCACGCCCATGCCGAAAAAGTCGATCTGCCCCTCGACGTTCGCGCGGTTGCCCGCCGCGATGCCGTCCATCACCTTTTCATAGACGGCGATGAGCTGCGCGCGCTTCGCGCCCGTCGAGTCAAACGCGCCCGCGCGAATGAGATTCTCGACCGCGCGCTTGTTGATCTCCATGCCGTCCATGCGGCGGCAGAAATCCTGAAAGTCCGTGAAGGGGCCGTTCAGCTCGCGCTCGCGCATCATGCGCAGGATGAGTCCGCGCCCGATGTTCTTGATGGCGACGAGGCCGAAGCGGATGCCCTCGGGCTCGACCGTGAAACGGTCGGCGGAATGGTTCACGTCCGGCGGCAGGAGCTTGATGCCGCACTCGCGGCACTCGGCGAAGTATTCGCCCACCTTGTCGGACGAATCGAGAACGCTTGATAAGAGCGCCGCCATGTACTCTTTCGGATAGTGGCACTTGAAGTACGCCGTCTGGTAGGCGACGACCGCGTAGGCCGCGGCGTGCGCTTTGTTGAAGGCGTAGTTTGCAAAGGCGTAGATTTCTTCGTAGATCTCCTGCGCGGCCTTTTCGTCGATGCCGTTCGCCACGCAGCCCGTGATATTGCGCGCGGGATCGCCGTGCAGAAAGGCATCACGCTCGCGCTCAATGTCCTTGACCTTCTTTTTACTCATCGCGCGGCGCAGCATATCTGCCTGACCGAGCGAGTAGCCCGCGAGCTGCTGGAAGATCTGGATGACCTGCTCCTGATAGACGATGCAGCCGTAGGTGATCGAGAGGATCGACTCGAGCTGCGGGATGAGGTAGGTGACCTTTTTCGGGTCGTGCTTGCAGGCGATGAATTTCGGGATGGATTCCATCGGCCCCGGACGGTAGAGCGCAATCAAAGCCGTGATGTCTTCGATGTTCTGCGGCTTTAGGCTGACGCACACGCCCGTCATGCCGCTCGATTCAAGCTGAAAGACGCCGGACGTTCGTCCCGCCGCCAGCATCTCATAGGTCGCGTCGTCATTCTCAGGAATACCGACAAGTGTAAAGTCTTTATCCTTTTCACGGATCATCTTCACTGCGTCGTCCAGAATGGTGAGATTCCGCAGCCCGAGGAAGTCCATTTTGAGAAGGCCCAGCTCCTCGAGCGTCGTCATCACATACTGGCAGACGATCGTATCGTCGTTTCGCGCCAGCGGCACATAGTCGACGACCGGACGCTTCGTGATCACAACGCCCGCCGCGTGCGTCGAGGCGTGGCGCGGCATCCCTTCGAGCGAGCGCGCCGTGTCGACGAGCTTTTTCACCTGCTCGTCGCCCTCGTACTTTTCGCGAAGCTCGCGCGAGATGCGCATGGCGTCGTCGAGCGTGACGTGCGGGCCTGCGGGGATGAGCTTTGCGATCACATCGCAGTCGGCATAGCTCATGTTGAGCGCGCGACCCACATCACGGATGACGCCGCGCGCGGCCATCGTGCCGAAGGTCACGATCTGCGCCACGTGATCGTCGCCGTACTTGCGGCGCACATACTCCACGACCTCGCCGCGGCGCGTATCGCCGAAGTCCATGTCGATATCAGGCATGGACACGCGCTCGGGATTCAGAAAGCGCTCGAAAAAGAGGCCGTATTTCATCGGCTCGATGTCCGTGATGGAGAGGCAGTAGGAAACGATGCTGCCCGCGGCGCTGCCGCGCCCCGGGCCGACGGGAATGCCGACGCTCTTGGCATAGCGGACGAAGTCCGACACAATGAGAAAGTAATCGACAAAGCCCATGCGCTCGATCATATTCTGCTCATATTCGAGCTGCGCGCGCTGCTTCTCCGTTCCCTCGCCGTAGCGCTCGGCAAAGCCATCCGCGCAGAGCTTTTTGAAGTAAGTGAGCGAGGTGTAGCCCTCGGGCACCTTGAATTCCGGCAGGTGGTACTTGCCGAAGGTGAACTCTAAATTGCAGCGCTCGGCGATCTTGCCCGTATTTTCGACCGCCTCGGGATAGTCGGGAAAGAGCGAGGCCATCTCCTCGGTCGAGCGAAGATAGAAGCGCTGCGGCTCGTAGCGCATGCGGTTCTCGTCGTCTACGGTCTTGCCCGTCTGGATGCAGAGCAGCACGTCGTGCGCGTAGGCGTCTTCTTTTCTGAGATAGTGCGCGTCGTTCGTCACGACGAGCGGCAGTCCCGTCTCTTCATGCAGGCGCAAAATGCCCTTGTTGACGACGGCCTGATCGCGGATACCGTGATCCTGCAATTCAAGGTAAAAGTGATCTTCCCCAAAGATCTCGGACAGTGTCAAGGCATATTCCTTTGCACCGTTATAGTCCCCATTGCGGAGCCTTCTCGGGATCTCACCGGCAAGGCAGGCCGAGAGCGCAATGAGTCCCTTCGAATGTTCGCGCAAAAGGTCTAAGTCAATACGCGGCTTGATGTAAAAGCCCTCCACATGCGCCATCGAGACAAGGTAGGAGAGGTTGCGATAGCCCTCCTCATTTTCGCACAGCAGCACGAGGTGGCGCGCCTCGGAGTCGAATTCATGCTGCTTATCAAAGCGCGTGCGCGGGGCAACGTAGACCTCGCAGCCGATGATGGGCTTGACGCCCTCTGCCTTGCACGCGCGGTAAAAGTCGATCGCGCCGTACATCACGCCGTGGTCGGTGATGGCGCAGGCGGTCTGCCCCATCGACTTGACGAGCTTTGGAAGGTCGCGGATGCGGCACGCGCCGTCGAGCAGGCTGAATTCGGTATGGACATGCAGATGCGCAAATGACATGGCGCGTTTCCCCTTTCTTACTCAGTTTTCTCCCCTTGCAATCTCCATGAGCTTGCGGATGCGGTGGTTGAGACAGGATTTTGTCAGCGGCGGGTCAAAGGTCGCCGCCAGCTCCGAAAGCGTCAGCTCCGGCTGCAAAAGCCGCGCAACAGCGACCTCCTGCAGCTTCACAGGCAGATCTCCTATGGCACCGGACTCGGTCAGACGTGTAAAGGCTTCTACCTGTTCACACGCCGCCGTTACAGTCTTATCGAGGTTTGCCGCGTCGCAGTTCACGCGGCGGTTCACGGTGTTTCGCATTTCTTTTTCAATCTTGGCCGATACGATCTCCAGCGCGCGTCCCGGCGCGCCGATGAGCGTCAGGAGATCCGCGATGTGCTCGCTGCTCTTAAAATAGGTGACGAAACTGCCCTGACGCATCACGTTTTTCGGCTCAAAGCCCATGTCGCGCAGCAGCGCCTCCACCTCGCGCCCCGCCTGCACATGCGAGGTCGCAAGCTCCAAATGGTAGCGCTTTTGCGGGTCAGTCACGCTGCCGCCGGACAAAAACGCCCCGCGCAGGAATGCCGCCCGGCAGCATTCCTCCTCAAGGAGCGCAAAGTTCAGGTGCAGCGCAAAATGCGCCCGGCGGTCATAGCCGAGCGCATGCCAGATCGCGTCGAGCTTCTCCTCCCGCGTGATGCGAAGCACCAGCTTGCCCCCCTTTTTCTCCTCCGGCAGCTCGTCGAACTTCACGCCGAAGGCCTTTTGGAAAAGCCGCGGGAGCCTTGCGGCAAACTCGTCGTTTTCCGTCACGATGCGCACCTCTCCCGCGGAAAAGGCGCTCGCGTACAGCAGCACGCCGCAGCCCTCCGCCACCGCGCAGCAGCCCCGGCTCAGCGGCGCTTTGCAAAGCTCCGCCTTCACGTCATAAGCGAACGACAAGCGCTCACCTTCCTTCTCTTTGCTTCTTATCCGCGCGTGATATCGCGGTGATTTTCGAAAGCCGGATACCCCAGGCTCGAAAGATACGCTGTCAGGCATCGGGCGACCGACACGCTCCTGTGGTGGCCGCCTGTGCAGCCCACGGCGATGACGAGCGTGCTCTTCCCCTCTTCTGCGTAGAGCGGCAGCAGGAACGAGAGCAGTCCCTCGAGCTTTTCGACGAAGGTCCTCGTCTGCGAAAAGGAGAAGACATAGTCGTATACTTCGCTGTCCATGCCCGTTTTCTGCTTGAGCGCGGGCACATAGAAGGGATTCGGCAAAAAGCGCACGTCGAAGACGAGATCCGCCTCGAGCGGGATGCCGTACTTGTAGCCAAACGACATCACGTTCACGCTCAGCTTGCCGCGCGCGCTCTTGTCGCCGAAGAGGCGGTAGAGCTCGTTGCGCAGCTTTGCCGCGGGCATCTGCGTCGTGTCGATGACCACGTCCGCGCGCTCGCGCAGCGGGCGCAGCAGTTCCTCTTCCCGGCGCATCGCCTGCTCGATGCTCATGCCGTCAGACATGAGCGGATGGCGGCGGCGCGTTTCCTTGTAGCGCTTGATGATGGTCTCAAGGTCCGCCGTGACGAACAGCAGCCTGCACACATCGCCGCCCTGCTTCAGCCGGTCCATCACGTCGAGCAGGCCGGAAAAGTCCCCGTCACCCGAGCGGACGTCGCTCACGAGAGCGACGCGGTCATAGCGCCCATCGCTCTGCGCGCAGAAGGCCGCAAACTTGAGCACGATGTCCGCCGGGACGTTATCCATCGTAAAGTAGCCCATATCCTCCAGATATGTCGCGGCGCTGGATTTTCCCGCGCCCGACAGCCCGGATATGATCAAAATTTCCATCTCATTCCTCTTCCTGCCGGATGATCTTCACCTCCGGCTCCAGCATTACGCCGTGCGCGTCGTAAACGGTCTTTTGCACCTTCTCGATGAGCGCGAGCACGTCCGCGCAGGTCGCGCCGCCAACGTTGACGACAAAGCCCGCGTGCTTGCTTGATACCTCCGCCCCGCCGACGCGGCAGCCCTTGAGGCCGCAGCCCTCGATGAGCGTGCCGGCAAAGTAGCCCGCCGGGCGCTTGAAGGTGCTGCCCGCGCTCGGGAGCTCGAGCGGCTGGCTCGCCTTGCGCCGCGCCATCAGCTCGTCCATCTTCGCTTTGATCGCCTCGCCCTCGCCCTTTTGGAGCTTCAGCTTCGCGCCGAGCACGATGCCCTCTCCCGCGGAGAAGGCGCTGTGGCGGTAGGAAAAGTCCAGCTCCGCGGGCGAAAGCGTCCTCACACCGTCCGGATACAGGGCCGTCACCTCGGTGACAACATCCTTGAGCTCGCCGCCGTAGGCGCCCGCGTTCATCACGATGCCGCCGCCGAGCGTACCCGGGATGCCGTGGGCGAATTCAAGCCCCGTGAGGCCTTGCTTCCACGCAAAGACCGCAAGCTGGCAGAGGGACACGCCCGCGTCTGCCTCGATCGTATCCTCGAGCGTAAGGCGCATCTGCGCAAGGCGCGCCGAGGTATCGATGACCACGGTATCGAGCCCCTCGTCCGTGATCAGCAGGTTTGTACCGTTGCCGATGAGCAGCGGCTTCACGCCCGCGTCCTGCAAAAAGCCCATCAGCACGACGAGCTGCTCGCGCGTTTCGGGGAAGGCCATGCGCCTTGCCGGCCCTCCGATGCGAAACGAGGTGTGCTTCGCCATCGGCTCATCCTTGACCCACTTGAGGTCGGGAAGATAGACCTCTATCGTTTTGTCCAGTGCCGTGTACCACGCCATAGCTTCAAGTCCTCCGTTACGGGTTTTGCTTCTTTGCTTCGTTCTCGCGGGTCACGCGGTCGATGTGCCCGTCGATCTGCGCGGCGAACTCACGCGCGGAGTTGAAGCCGTGCTTCTTCTGGCGGTTGTTCATCGCCGCCAGCTCCACGATCGCCGCAAGGTTGCGGCCTGCGCTGACCGGAATGGTCATCTGCGGCACGGGCACTTCAAGGATCGTCGTATGGTTTTCGTCAAGGCCCAGGCGGTCGTAGAACTTATCGTCCGCCCACTTTTCAAACTGGATGACCATGTCGATCTCCGTCGAATCCTGCACCGCGCCCACGCCAAAGAGCTTTTCAACGTCGATGACGCCGACGCCGCGCACCTCAAGATAGTTGCGGATGAGCTCCGGCGCCGTGCCAATGAGCGACGAGCCAATGCGTGTGATCTCCACAGCGTCGTCCGCGACGAGGCGGTGGCCGCGCTTGATGAGCTCGATGGCGGTCTCGCTCTTGCCGATGCCGCTGTCGCCGAAGATGAGCACGCCCTCGCCGTACACGTCCACCAGCACGCCGTGGCGCGTGATGACGGGCGCGAGCGCGTGGTTGAGGTAATCGATCGTCATGGAGGTGAACTCGACGGAGGTGTGGTGCGTGCGCAGCAGCGTGCGGCCGTATTTCTGCGCCATTTCAAGGCACTCCGGGAAGATGTCCAGATTGCGCGAGACGACCAGCGCCGGGATCTCATAGCAGAACAGGTCCTCAAAGCACTTGCGCCGCTCATCGGAGGAGTAGCCGCGCAGGAACGTCACCTCGCTCTTGCCGATGATCTGCAATCTGCGCGGGTCGAAATAGTCGAAAAAGCCGATAAACTGAAGGCCCGGACGGTTGACGTCCGTAATGGTCAGAATCTCGGTGTCATAGTCCGTTCCACGGTTGATGACCTCCATCTGGAACTTCTCTACGATGTCCTTTACGCGGACAGAGCGATTGGTATTCATAGTTGCCCTCCATGCGGAAAAACATTAAAATGTATGCATTCTCATTATAATCGTTCCCCCCCTTTTTTACAAGGGAAACCGCCCTCCCCCGCGCCGCTTTTTTCATCCGGCACGTCCGCGCAAAAAAATTACCGACTTTTTCATCTTTTTTGAAAATAAGGCTTGCATTTTGCGTTCGAATCTGCTATAGTATCAACTGCTTGTGAATGACCAAGCCTTGATTTGATTACAGCAAGGAGGTGCAACGGATGGCAAAGTGCGAGTTTTGCGACAAGGGTGTTTCGTTCGGTATCAGAGTTTCCCACTCTCACCGTCGTTCCAACCGTCCCTGGAAGCCCAACGTCAAGCGCGTGAAGGCTATCGTCAATGGTACGCCCCGCCATGTCTATGTTTGTACCCGCTGTCTGCGTTCCGGTAAGGTTACCCGCGCAATCTAAGCGACCAAACAGATTAGAAGCACTGCGAAAGCAGTGCTTCTTTTTGTTTTCCTGCTTGCATCCCCCTTTCCTTCTGTTATACTGAAGAAAAGACCCATCGAAACAATTTTGTCAGGAGGATACCAATGGAGCGCATCAGACGTGTTTGTCCCGGCGATGAAGAGCGCCTCGCCTACGTGCAGACAGAGAGCTGGAAGTCCGCCTTTCGGGAGATCGTCCCCGCAGAGATCCTTGCAGAATGTACCGAGCTTGAACCGGCCAGAGCGATGTATCGTCGCCTTCTCAATAAAGGCTTTGGCAATGGCTATCTTCTTGAGCTGGACGGCAAAGCGCACTGCATCGCATGGTGGAGCGAGGCGCGGGACGAAGACGTGGCCGGCTGCGCGGAGCTGATCTGCATCCACTCGCTTCCAGAAAACTGGCGCAGGGGCCACGGCAGCGCAATGATGGAGCGGGTACTTACGGATGTCAAAAAAGCGGGCTATGAAACGCTCGTGCTATGGGTGTTCGAAAAGAACACGAGGGCAATCAGGTTTTATGAGTCCTTCGGCTTTGCGCCGAGTGGAAAAAAGCGCCCCTCCCTCGGCGCAGTCGAAGAAATGTACTGCAAAGCGCTGTGATGCGCACGAAAAAAGCCGCCCTGGGGCGGCTTTTCCTTTTATTTCTTTTCCGCGTGAAACTGCCGCATCTTCTCGTTGAGCTTATTGTAGATATGCTCACGGAACCATTTTTCGCTGCTGGCCTGCACCGCGCCCTCCGGTGTGAACCATTTCACGCCGCTGTTCTCGTCGGGCTTTATTGTGAGCGCGTCGGTATCGTCCGCGACGAGAAGATAGGTCACGTTCAGGTGCAGGTGCGAGGAAACATATTTCCCGCGTTTTTGATGACCGTCCACGGTCAAAACCTCGAGAGAGAAGATGTCCTCGCTTGCCGGACGGACGTTCTGAACGCCGCTCTCCTCGCGCACCTCTCTGAGCGCGACAGCGAGCAGGTCCTCTTCCCCGTCGGCGTGTCCGCCGAGCCACGACCATGAATCGTAAAGGTTGTGGTACGCCATCAGCACGCGGTCGAAGCTTTCATTCACGACCCACGCCGATGCCGTCATGTGGCAGAGCGCGTTGTCGCGCGTGAAGACGTCCGCAAATGCGTTCAGGCAGTCGAGCATCACGCTCTTGTCCCGCGTTTCCTGCTCGTTATACGGCCGGTAATTCTCAATTTGCTCAATAATTTCCATCGCTACCCTCAATATATTTTCGCGCCCGCAGGCGCGAAACAGCATCGCAGATTTTGCGCCGCGCACGGCGCAAATAAATTTAAATCATTTTTCTGACGACATGCGCGTCAGAAAAATTCTTTGCACGTAGTGAGTGTCGAGTTGTCCGCTTACGCGGACAGCTCGGCACAGAACGAAGTGAAACTTTTTCAAAAGCGAGGGGCAAAGCCCCTCGCTTTTGAGTCATAACCAGCTGCAATCGCTTTCCTTCTTCGGCGTGCGGCTCATCAGCACACCGACGAGCGGCGCGGCGCTCTTGCCCTCGTAGAGGACTTCGTACACCGCCGTCGAGATCGGCATTTCCACGCCATAGCGCTGCGCAAGCTCGTGCGCGCTGCACGCGGCATAGTAGCCCTCGACGACTGCGCCGACTTCGTCCATGGCCTCCTTCGCGCTCTTGCCCTGTCCGATGAGAATGCCCGCGCGATGGTTGCGCGAGTGCATCGACGTGCAGGTGACGATCAGATCGCCCATGCCGGCAAGGCCCGCGAGCGTTTCCTTGCGTCCGCCCATGCGCTCTGCAAGGCGCGAGATCTCGCTCAGCGCGCGCGTGATGAGCAGCGCGCGCGAGTTGTCGCCCATGCCGCAGCCATCGCTGATGCCGCAGCACAGCGCCGCGACGTTCTTGAGCGCGCCCGCCAGCTCTACGCCGACGGTGTCGTCGTGCGTGTAGACGCGGAAGACTTCGTTCATAAAAGCGCGCTGCACGGTCTCGGCGCTCGCCTGATCGGCGGACGCAGCCACGCAGCCCGTCGGCAGACGGCGCGCGACCTCCTCGGCGTGCGAGGGGCCGGAGAGCACCGCAACGCGATAGCCCTCCCCACATTCCTGCGCGATGATCTCGCTCATGCGCAGGTGCGTTCCGCGCTCGATGCCTTTTGTCAGCGACACGAGCAGAGAGCCTTCCCTCAGATGCGGCGCGGCCTCATGCGCGACCGAGCGCAGCGCGAAAGACGGCGAGGCGAAGACGACCATCTCCGCGTTTTCGAGCACGGAAAGGTCGCTCGTCACGGCAATACGCGCAGGGATGCGCACGCCTTTTAGTAAAGGGTTTTCCCTTGTCTTATTCAGCAATTCCGCCTTTTTCGGGTCATGCGACCAGAGCGTGACGGCATGGTCGTTGTCAGATAGCAGCATCGCTGCGGCCGTACCCCAGCCGCCCGAGCCAAGCACTACAATATTCATTGGTCCTCCCCCGGTTTCGGTGCGTTCACATGGAAACGGAACTTACTTTCCGTGCCGCTGAGCAATCTCTTGATGTTGCTGCGGTGCGCCCACAGCACGAGCAGCGCAATGCACGTGCCGAGCGCTGTGGCGACGGCGTCACGGAAGATGAAATACGTCATGAAGGGAAAGCTGGCCGCCGCGGCGACCGAGCCAAGCGACACATAGCGCGTCGTGAGCCACAAAGCGGCAAACACGCCCCAGCCGACCAGCGCGATGCGCCAGTCAAGCAGAAGCAGCAGCGTGCCGCTGCACAAAATGCCCTTGCCGCCCTTGAAGCCATAGAAGATCGGGAACATATGCCCGATGACGCAGAACAGCGCCGCAAAGTACTTGCCCGCAACGCCCCATCCCAGAAGGACGCCCAGGAAGCGGCCGCCAAGCCATACCGCGCCCAGCGCCTTGAGCATATCGAAGGCAATGACCATGAGCGCGCACTTTGCGCCATAGGTGCGGTAGAAGTTCGTCAGTCCCGCGTTGCCGCTGCCGTGGCGGCGCACATCGTCGTGGTAGCAAAGATGTGACGTGGCGATCGCGCCGTTGACGCAGCCGAGCAGATACGACAGCACTGCAACGGCGACCGGTACGCCATACAGCACTACTGCCGCGAACGTAGTGATCTCATCAGGATAAATGCCTTCCATCACTCTTCCTTTTCTCCTTTCTCGCGCACCGACATGATGACCGGCGTGCCCTCCAGTCCGAAGACATTGCGGATGCAGTTTTCAAGATAGCGCCGGTAGGAGAAGTGGAAGAGCTTTTTCTCGTTGCAGAAAACGACGAAATGCGGCGGGCAGACGCCGACCTGCGTCATGTAGTAGATCTTCAGGCGCTTGCCCTTGTCCGTCGGCGGCTGCACGCGCGTCTGCGCGTCGGCGAGGATATTGTTGAGCATGCCCGTCGAGATGCGCATGCAGGACTGGTTGTGCACGTAGTTGATCATCTCGAAAAGGCGCGGCACGCGCTGGCCCGTCGCCGCCGAGATGAAGAGGATGGGCGCGTAGGTCATGTAGGAAAGGTCGCGGCGAATGTCCTCGCGCATCCGGTCCATGGTCTTGCCGTCCTTTTCGACAAGGTCCCACTTATTCACGACGATGATGCAGGCCTTGCCCGCGTCGTGCGCGAGACCGGCGACCTTCGTATCCTGCTCGGTCACACCCTCCTGCGCATCGATCATGATGAGGCACACGTCCGCGCGGTCAATGGCCATGGTCGCGCGCAGCACGCTGTAGCGCTCGATCACATCGTCGACCTTCGACTTTTTGCGCATACCGGCGGTGTCGATGAAGACATACTTGCCCTGCTCGTTTTCAAAGTACGAGTCGATGGCGTCGCGCGTCGTACCGGCGACGTTGCTGACGATCATGCGCTCGGTGCCGAGAATGCGGTTCGTCAGCGATGACTTGCCGACGTTGGGCTTGCCGATGAGGGCGACCTTGATGACGTCCTCATCCTCCTCTTCTTCCTCCTCGGGCGGGAAGTACTGAAGGCAGGCATCGAGCAGATCGCCCGTGCCGTGGCCGTGGACGGCGGAAACGGCGATGGGGTCACCGAGGCCGAGGTTATAGAACTCGTAGAAGTCGGGGTCGATGCGTCCCGTGGAGTCCATCTTGTTCACGGCCAGCACGATCGGCTTGCGCGAGCGCAGCAGCATATTGGCGACCTCCTGATCGGAGGCCGTCAGCCCGGTCTTCACGTCCGTCAGGAAAATGATGACGTCCGCGTGGCGGATGGCGATCTCCGCCTGCTCGCGCATGAACGATAAAATCTGATCGTCCGTGCGCGGCTCGATACCGCCGGTATCCACCAGCGTGAATTTGCGGCCGCACCACTCGCTCTCGCCGTAGATGCGGTCGCGCGTGACGCCCGGCGTATCTTCGACGATGGAGAGCCGCTGGCCGATGAGTTTATTAAAGAGCATGGACTTGCCCACGTTGGGCCGGCCCACGATCGCAACCAAAGGTTTCATCTCTCTGCCTCCTTTATTTCAAAGCGGCGCGCGATCGCGCCGCCCTTTATCGCAAAGCAAAATATTACAAATACAGTATAACCGAATTTTCGAGGTTGCGCAAGGCTAACCTTCTTTTGCGGCATAAGAAAAAGCTGAGCGGCTTCCCACTCAGCTTTTCTTAATGATTGTTGTTCCGAATCAATTATTCGGCTGCGACCTTGGACTCGATGACCTTGACCTGACGGCCGTTGTAGGTACCGCATTCCGGGCACATTCTGTGAGGCTGGTGCAGAGCACCGCACTTCGGGCACGCGACGAGCGCGGGAGCGGTGAGCTTCCAGTGAGAAGAACGTCTCTTATCACGTCTCTGACGGGATACTTTCCCCTTGGGGACTGCCATGTTGACACCTCCTTAAAGTTAAGCTGAATGAACAGCGAATTTATTGTTCCAAAAGCTTTGCGAGGGCTGCTAAGCGGGGGTCTACTTCCTTTTTGCAGCGGCAGGCCTCAAAATTGAGGTTGACACCGCAGCCGGAACACAAGCCCCTGCAATCCTCGCGGCAAAGGGTCTTGCTCGGCATATTGAGGATGAACGTCTCCCGCGCCAGCTCGCTGAGATCAACGGTTCCGTTGTCTAAAAGCAGGATATCGTCGCTCGCGTCCTCCTCCAGCTCCTCAGCGAGCAGACACTCGAAGGGAACCTCATAGGGAAGGTCGAACGGCGTCCCGCAGCGATCGCACACGGCGGAAAGCGTCGTAGTCAGGTCGAACTGCATCCGCAGCATCCCTGCAATGTTCTCTACCTGCCCTACCACTGAGACCGGTCGAACCGCAGGACACACGCCGCCGAAGTCCACATCAGAAAAGTCCTCTGAAAACTCAAAGGGGATTCTGCCTCCGGGGGTGTTAATGATACGTTTTACATCTAAAACCATGCTACACCTCGCAATGACACGAGTGATATTATAGAGGACGTTTTCCCGCTTGTCAAACATTTTTTGCATTTTCCCGCGAAAATTTTGCGTTCCGTCCCCGATCGGATGAAATTATCCCTTTACTTTTCCCATCCTGACCTTTACAATAGCAGAAAAACGCACGCAGCGCAAGCGGAGGTGCCGCCCATGCGGGAATTTCACATCGGAAAAAATGACGAAAATCAGCGGCTCGACCGTTTTCTCGGCAAGGCCGTCCCCCTGCTTCCCGCCTCGCTTGCGCAGAAGTACATCCGCTTAAAGCGCATCAAGGTCAACGGCGCGCGCGCCCAGCGCGACCAGAAGCTCGTCGCGGGCGATATTTTACAGTGCTACATCAACGATGAGTTCTTCGAAACACCAAGCGAGGAAAACGTCTACCTCACGATCACGACGCCGCGGCTCAAGATCGTCTATGAAGACGAAAACATCATGCTGCTCGACAAGCCCGCAGGTCAGGTCGTCCACGCCGACGAGCACGAGAAGGTCAACACGCTCGTCAACCACATGCTCGCCTACCTTTATCAAAAGCGCGAGTGGCGGCCGCGCGAGGAGAATGCCTTTACCCCCGCCCTCTGCAACCGCATCGACCGTAACACCGGCGGCATCGTCATCGCGGCGAAAAACGCCGAAGCGCTGCGCATCCTGAACGACAAGATCCGCGAGCGCGAGATCGCAAAGTATTATTTATGTATCACCCTCGGCCGCGTCGAGCCGCCGAAGGGCAGGATCGAGTGCTTTCTCCGAAAGGACGAGAAAAGCAACACCGTGCGCGTCTATCACCGCCCCGTGCCCGAGGGCCGCAGCGCGGTCACGCTGTACGAGACGCTGCAAACGCGCGGCGAGCTATCGCTTCTGGAGGTTGAGCTGCTCACCGGGCGCACGCATCAGATCCGCGCGAGCATGGCAGACCTCGGCCATCCCCTGCTCGGCGACGGCAAGTACGGCATCGGCAGCGTGAACCGCAAATACGGCGAGACGCAGCAGGCACTCTACTCCTATCGCCTGCGTTTTGACTTCCCCACTGATGCGGGCGTTCTCGAATACCTGCGCGGGCGGGAATTTCAGGTGGACGAAGTGCCGTTTCGAAAGAAATACTTTGGTTAAACCCCACAAGCGGAGGGCCATCGCATGGCGCTCCGCTTTCTTATTTTGCAAAAGTTCAAAATATTAAACTTTTTATTAAATATACTCTTGCAATTTTGCGTGCTGTGTGTATAATGATTTCGGTTTAGCAAAAACTGACCAAAAGTTTAGTATATCAAACGAGGAGGCGTGTGCATGGACATCGGCAATAAGATCAAACAGCTGCGAACGCGACAGGGACTGACTCTGGAGGAGCTTGCCAGCCGAAGCGAGCTTACAAAGGGGTTTTTGTCCCAGTTAGAGCGCGACCTCACCTCCCCCTCGATCGATTCGCTCAGCGATATCCTCGAGGCCCTCGGCACCAATCTCTCGGAATTTTTTCAGGAGGATAAAAACGACCAGTTTGTCTTCCGCGCGGAGGACTTTTTTGTCGATGAGCGCGAAAGCTGCACCGTCAACTGGATCGTTCCCAACACGCAGAAAAACCAGATGGAGCCGATTTTGATCGAGCTTCCCGCGAGCGGCGAATCGTTTGAGGTCGAGCCGCACAACGGCGAGGAATTCGGTTATGTGCTCGGCGGCAGCGTCATTTTGGAATGCGACGGCGAGCGAAGCGTCGTTCGCCGGGGCGAGACGTTCTATCTCCACGGCAAGACCTTCCACTGCCTCAAAAACGAGCGCAAGACCGCCGCGCGCGTCCTTTGGGTCTGCACACCCCCGCTTTTCTAAATTACTACATCATGATTTAAGTGAGGATATCGGAACATGGCTGAAGAAAAGAAGAAGCTTATCCAATTCAAGAACATCGTCAAGAGCTTTGAGGACGGACAGGTCGTCCTCAAGGGCGTCTCTCTTGACATTTACGAAAACGAGTTCGTCACGCTGCTCGGCCCCTCTGGCTGCGGCAAGACGACGCTTTTGCGCATCCTTGGCGGCTTTTTGCAGCCGAGCGAGGGCAAGGTCCTCTTCGACGGTGAGGATATCGTCAGCGTCCCGCCCTACAAGCGCGAGATCAACACCGTCTTCCAGAAGTACGCCCTTTTCCCCCACATGGACGTTTACGACAACATCGCCTTCGGCCTGACGCTCAAGAAAGAGCCGAAGGACGTTATCGAGCAGAAGGTCATGCGTATGCTGCGCCTTGTGAGCCTTGAGGACTATGCTCACCGCAACGTGACCGAGCTTTCCGGCGGCCAGCAGCAGCGCATCGCCATCGCCCGCGCGCTCGTCAATGAGCCGAGCGTGCTGCTGCTTGACGAGCCGCTCGGCGCGCTCGACTTAAAGCTGCGCAAGGAGATGCAGCAGGAGCTCAAGTACATCCAGCAGGAGGTCGGCATCACCTTCATCTTCGTCACGCACGATCAGGAAGAGGCGCTGACGATGTCGGATAAAATCGTCGTGATGAACGCGGGCGAGATCCAGCAGATCGGCACGCCGACGGAGATCTACCGCAACCCCGTCAACGAATTCGTCGCCAAGTTCATCGGCGAGACGAACATCATCGACGGCGTGATGCTCGAAGACGACCGCATCATGTTCGAGGACAAGAAGTTCGCCTGCCGTGCCCGCGGCTTCAATAAGAACGAAAAGGTCGACGTCGTCATCCGTCCCGAGCACCTCGATATTGTCCCCCGTGCCGAGGGTATGCTCAAGGGCACGGTCAAGTCCCAGCTCTTCAAGGGCATGCACTATGAAACCGTGGTTGAAACGCGCGTCGGTACGTCCATCACCGTCAAGATGCAGGTCTCGCAGGATCGCCCCGTTTTCAACGAGGAAAAGGGCGAGAAGATCAGTGCGAACGCCTTCCTCCTGGACGTGGAGGACGTTGAAGAGCTCGACGAGGCCAAGATCGTCGCCCTTGCCTCCGCCGAGGCGTGGGACGCCGAGACCGAAGAGCCTATCTCCATCAAGACCGTCGAGTACGACATCAAGCCTGAGACCGGCAACTACACCGTCACCTTCTCTACCGCGAACGAAACGAGCATCACCGTCAAGGTCCTCGTCGTTGCGGAGAACCGCGTTGAGAGCAAGGTCTATCAGGAAGAGATCTACGCGATGAACTTCTTCAAAAAGGTCGAGGATATTCAGGAGAGCATCGCCCTCGACACCGACCTCGAGACCTGGGCCAGCGCCTCGGCATGGTCCCTCGAGGACGGCGAGCAGGTCGAGATCACCGACGTCAAGTACGACTTCGACCCCGAGAACATCACCCCGGGCGTCTACGATGTGACCTTCTCCACCGAGGGCTACGAGTACAAGGTCTCCACCACCCACGCCT
>URCK01000017.1 GCA_900546295.1 uncultured Eubacteriales bacterium
TTTTTGACTTCGTACCGTGTTCCCTGCCTTTGAAAACATTGATTTTACTGACTTTCTTATGTTTTCTTATTAGGAGGCGAGGGATGCAGCGCTCTTTTCGTTGTTTTGTGCTTCGCCTTACTTCTCAATCAGATTGAGCTGATAGATGATCTTGGCGATCTGCGCGCGGGTCAGGGATGCGGCAGGCTCAAAGGTGGTCTCGGTCATGCCGTTGATGACCTCCGCATCGACGAGCGCCATAACGTAACCGTCGGCGCAGTCGGTGAACTTGCTCTCGGTCTTGGACTCGGCAAGCTTGTTGAGCTTAGCAGCGATCTGGCAGAACTCAAGGCGGGAGATATCCTTCGCGCCGTCGAGGTCGGCGGCAACGAGGCCCAGCTCAGCAGCCTTGGCGATGGTGTTCTTGCTCCAGTCGGCGCCGGTGGCGTCCTCGGTCTTGAGATCGCCGTGGCTGACAAGCAGGAGCTTGAGCGCAGCCGCCCAGGACAGCTTCGCGTCGGGCGTGTAGGTGGTGGCGGAGGTGCCGTTGATGACGCCGCTCTCATAGAGATGGATCATCGGGTCAAAGTACCACGCCGTGGTCTTGACGTCCTTGAAGGGATTATAGATGGTGATACGGCCCTGGGGTGCGGCATACTGCTTGCCGATCACGCCCTTGAGCTCCTTGGAGACATACTCCATCACAGCCTCGTCCAGAGGGATACCGGTGTCGAACTGCGCGGTAGAGGCAGCGAAGGCATAGTAGGTGTCACCGCCGCCGGCAACAAAGTTATTGGTGACGACCGCATAGGTATCGTCCGCCTTGAAGGCCTTGCCGTTGATGCTGTCGATCACCACGCGGTTGATGCTCTTGGGACCATAGTAGGTGGAGCCGGGATAGGTAGCGTCGTTCTTGTCATACGCCTTGCCGGTGTGCAGGGTGAAGTTGATGCCGGCAACCTGCGGGAAACCGCCGACGGGCAGGCTGTAGGTGGAAGCCTCGAGCGCTTCGAGCAGCTCTGCGCCGGTAACATAGATGACAGCGACCGTGTTGCCGAACGGCAGAACGGTGTTGATGTCCTTCTTGGTGACGTCGCCCGGCTTGATGGCAGCGCGGATGCCGCCGCCGTTGGTGATGGCAACCACATGGTCGGCATCGACGGTCAGGCCTTCCTTATTCTGCATGACCTTCCAGATCATTGCATCGGTGATGAGATCGCCGTTGTTGGTCTCGCTGTCGCGGTTGCCGTTGGGGGCCTTCGCGCCGTTGAGCGTAACCTCGCTCTTGGCAAACACAACGCCGTATTCCGCGTTCACGCGGTCAACGATCGTCTTTGCCGCAGCGGAAACGGCCGCGTCCTTGGCGGTGTCTTCCTTGATCTCGAAGAGGGAGTTGCTCTCGATCTTCTTGCTCGCATTGTCGATGACGATCACGCCGATGTTCTTGAACGCGGTGCCGGTGGACTGGATGGGCTCGCCCTTCTCGCCCTTGGTCATCACGGTATGGGAGTGGCCGTCGATGATGAAGTCGATACCCTTGACGGCGGCATAGAGATCGGTGGAGCGGTAGGGAGCAGACTCGGCGTCAACGCCCAGATGCGCAAGGCAGATGACAACGTCCGCATCCTTGAGGGCCGCGACCTGATCGGCGGCAGCCTTGGTGAAGGCGTCATCGGTCGCAAAGGTCAGGCCCTTGATGAGCGCGGGGTTGGCCTTGGTCTGGGTCTCGGGGGTCTCCATGCCGAAGAAGCCGATCTTCACGCCGGACTTGGTGGTGCAGGTGTAGTTCGCGTCGAAGATGGGGGTGCCATCCTCATTGAAGACGTCCGCGCAGACGACCTTGAACTTGGCCTTGCTCATGTTTTCCTTGAGCTGGGCGTAGCCGTAGTCGAACTCGTGGTTGCCGAGGGTGACGACATCGTAGCCGGCGGCGTTCATCATCGTGACCGCATCAGCGCCCTTGGTGGTGCTGACATAGGTCGTGCCCTGGCTGAAGTCGCCGGCGTCGACGAGGATGACCTCGGCGCCCTTGGCCTCATAGTCGGCCTTGAGCTGTGCGATGTAGGCATAGCCCTCGACCGCGCCGTGCACGTCATTCGTATGCAGAATGACGGTCTTGCCCGCCATCTCGGCTTTCGCTTCAACGGCGTTGTCCGCTGCAAGGCCGGTCACAGTCAGGCTGAAGACCATTGCCATTGCGAGCAGGACGGATAGGAACTTGCGCATAGTGTTTTCCTCCTCTTTTTTCATTCCGCTTATCTTTGAGCGCTCTTTGCGGCGCGCCGCTTCTTTTCACATCTCTCAGTTGGTCTGCGCGCCAAAAGTTCGCTTTTTGTACAAATAAAAGCGGAATGTGGTATGATTTTATTGTATCGTATGTCTGCCACTTTCTCAATACGGCATTGTTCCGAATTTGCGGCAAAAATCTTGGCGCTTCTCACATTTTTTCCAAACTCTATGGAAATTGGGTAAAAAGTATGCTATGCTTTTGTCAATTTGGTACGGAATTTTTTCTTTCAGATAAGGAGGCTTCTTCCATGAAAACTCTGCTTCGAGGCGGCTTTGTCGTCAGCGGCCGCGGCTGCCGCCGCGCCGATGTGCTCATCGACGGCGAGAAGGTCGAACGCGTCGGCCACATCCCGCCCGCGCTTGCCGCGCAGAGCAAGATCGTCGACGTAACGGGCGCAATGCTCTTCCCCGGCTTTATCGACGCCCACACCCACTTTGACCTCGACGTATGCGGCACGACGACGGCCGACGACTTTGAAAGCGGCAGCAAAAGCGCCGTCCGCGGCGGCACGACGACGGTCATCGACTTCGCCTGCCCCAATAAAGGAGAATCCCTTGCCTATGGGCTTGATCTCTGGCACAAAAAGGCCGACGGCAAGTGCTACTGCGACTATGGCTTCCACATGACCATCGACGACTGGAACGAGAGCATCGAATCCGAGCTCGACGCGATGATCGAGGCCGGTATCACCTCTTTTAAGATGTATCTCACCTATCCCGCCATGATGATCGGTGACGGCGCGGTGTATCGCGCGCTCAAGGCGCTGAAAAGCCGCGGCGGCATCGCGGGCGTGCACTGCGAGAACGCAGGCGTGATCGATGCGCGCATCGCAGAACTCAAGGCGAGCGGTCTTGGCGCGGATGTGGTGTCACATCCCGTCTCGCGCCCCGATTACCTCGAGGCCGAGGCCGTCTCCCGCCTGCTTCGCATCGCGCAGGCGGCGGATGCGCCTGTCATCATCGTGCATACGACAAATAAGGCGTCGCTCGCGGAGATCGCCGCGGCGCGCCGCCGCGGGCAGACCGTGTATGTCGAGACCTGCCCGCAATACCTGGCGCTCGACGACGGCGTTTACTACGATCCCGACTTTTCCTCCGCCGCGCGCTACGTCTGCGCGCCGCCCATCCGCTCGCAGGAGGATTGCGAGGCGCTGTGGAAGGCGCTGCGCCGGGGCGAGGTGCAGACCATAGCGACCGACCACTGCTCCTTTACGCTTGAGCAGAAGGACATGGGGCGCGAGGACTTTACGAAGATCCCCGGCGGTCTTCCGGGCGTTGAAACGCGCGGCGAGGTCGTCTGCACCATTGCAGAAAACGAGAATAAGCTCTCGCTCGCCGGCGTCTGCCGCGCGCTGAGCGAGAATCCCGCAAAGCTCTACGGACTCTTCCCCCGCAAGGGCGTGATCGCCCCGGGGAGCGACGCCGATATCGTCGTTTACGACCCCGGCGCGAGCCATGTGCTGCGCGGGACGGAGCTTCTCTCCAAGGCGGGCTACACGCCGTTTGAAGGCTTCCGCACAAACGGCGGTGTATCGAAGGTCTACCTGCGCGGCGAATTGCAGGTGGACGGCAGAAAGGTCGTCGGCGGCAAGCGCGGCGAATATCTGAAGCGCGGCAAATGCGCACTGTGAGGTAAGCATCCATGGATTTGAAACAAATGTTATTGGCGCAGTTTCCTGCGTTTTTCCTGCTGAGTATCCTGTTTTTGATCGCACATCTGCGCGTGCGCAAGCGCAGCGCCGTCAAGTCGGTGCTGTGGGTGCTGCTCTTCGGCGCGGCGCTCGCCGTCTCCATCCTCTTCTGCTTCCTCGGAATGCAGGCAAAGTACTGGACGGTGAAAACGCTCTTCCATCTCAAATTCTGGAGCTGGTTCGGCATCTTCCTCGTGGTGCTCATTTTCGCGCTGCGTCTCGTTTTCAAGCTGCAAAACAAGCACAATCGCCGCGTGATGGAAAAAGAGCGCATGAAGGCGGAAAAGGAGCGCGAGCAGGCCGTTGCACAGGCGCGCGAGGAGGGCCGCGCCGAGGCGCTCTCCAGCACGGAGGACGCGCAGGCCGCTCCCGCGCCCGAGTCTGCCGCTGACGCTGCGCAGGATGCGCCGCTCGGCGAGGACGCGGAAAAGGAGGGCTAAGTATGCCGGAGCATTCTCCCACGCCACGGCGCGTGATCTATTTCGACGTTCTCCGCGTCGCTGCGATCTTTGCCGTTGTCGCCGTGCACCTTTCCGCAATGCACTGGGCGGATGTCGACGTCAATTCGCGCGCGTGGTTCGCTTTCAATCTCTACTGCACTGCGGGTAAATGGTCAGTCCCCATCTTCGTGATGATTAGCGGCGCGCTGTTTCTCGGGCGCGATGTCAGCATCTCCGCCATCCTCAAAAAGAACGTCGCACGCATTGCCACGGTTTTTCTCTTCTGGTCGGGCTGCTATGCGCTCGTCTACCTTGTCTTTCGTCACGCGCCGCTTTCGGTCGTGCTTTCGCAGTTCATCACGGGGCACTATCACCTCTGGTTCCTCTACATGATCGTGGGGCTGTATCTGCTCATCCCGCTGCTGCGGCCCATCGTGCAAAACGAAACGCTCATGCGCTACTTTCTGCTGCTCGCCTTTATCTTCACCTTTCTTCTGCCCCAGCTCGCCCTGTTCACCTCCTTCGTTTCGTATCAGGCGAGCACGGTCATCCGCACCGTCATCATGTACTCCTACTGTTTTTTCCCGCTCGGTCTCACCATTTATTTTGTCGGCGGGTACTATCTCAGCAAACGGACGTTCAGCCGCAGGGAGGAGATCGTTCTCTATTGCGTCGGCGTTGCCGGTCTTTTGGCCTCCGTGTTCGCCCCCGTCGCGCTCTCAAGGGCACAGGGCGCGCCGAGCGATCTCTTTTACACCTACAATTCGCTCAATGTTCTCTGCACGAGCGTGCCGATCTTCGTTTTTGCCAAGCAGCATCTGAATTTTCCGCACATGGGCGAGCGGGCGTACACCCTTCTCCGCAAGCTGTCGAAATACAGCTTCGGCGTTTACCTCGTCCATCCCATGGTCATCGAGCTATTGCAGCATTTCGGTATCGACACCTTCGTCTGCAACGCCTTTTTCTCCGTGCCGCTGCTCGCGGTCTTCGTGTTCGCGGTCTCCACGGCGATCTCGGCGCTGCTCAACACCATCCCCTTTGTCAAAGATCATCTTGTATAAGAAAAAAGGCCTGCGAACCGATCGGTTCGCAGGCCTTTTTTCTTTTTACCCCTCGGTCCTGATGCCGCGTTTGTTAAATTCCTCGACCAGCAGATTTAGATCGTTCGGCAGGCTCATCGGCTCGCCGCAGAACTTGATGGCGTTCGCCACGTCCTTGAGGCCGTTGCCCGTGACGACCGACACGACCGTGTCGTTTTCGCCGAGGACACCCTGCTCGCAGAGCTTTTTCACACCTGCCGTGCCGGTGACGCCCGCGGGCTCGCCGAAGACGCCGCAGGTCGTGCCGAGCAGCTTCTGCGCCGCCATGATCTCCTCGTCCGTCACGTTCACCACGATGCCATTCGACTCGCGGATCGCCATGAGCGCCTTGTCCGCGTTGCGCGGCACGCCGACGGCGATGGAGTCCGCCAGCGTGTTCTCCTCCATCGGTTCCCATGGCTTGTCCTCCGCAATGGCGCGGTTGATGGGATGACAGCCCTCCGCCTGCGCGGAAATGAGACGCGGGAGCTTATCGATAAAACCGATGGCGTACAGGTCCTTGAGGCCCTTCCACACGCCCGCGATGGTGCAGCCGTCGCCGACGGAGATGGCGAGATAATCCGGCATTTTCCAGTCGAGCTGCTCGGCGATCTCGAGCGAGACGGTCTTCTTCCCCTCAGAGAGATAGGGGTTGATGGCCGCGTTGCGGTTATACCAGCCCCATTTGTCGATGGCCTTTTTCGAAAGCTCGAAGGTCTCTTCGTAGTTGCCCTTGACGGAGATGACGTTCGCGCCGAAGGTCATCAGCTGCGCGACCTTGCCCTTGGGCGCGCGCTCGGGGACGAAGATGAAGGTCTTGAGCCCGGCGGCAGCGGCGTTGCCCGCAAGGGAAGATGCCGCGTTGCCGGTCGACGAGCAGGCGATGATCTTCGCGCCCGCCTCGCCCGCCTTGGCGACGGCCATGGCGGAGGCGCGGTCTTTTAAGGATGCGGTCGGGTTCTGCCCGTCGTCCTTGACCCAAAGATTTTTAAGGCCGAGCACCTTTGCAAGGCGCGGCTCTTCATAGAGCGGGCTCCAGCCCACCCGCAGGGGCGTATCGGGCGTTGTTTCCTCCACGGGCAGCAGCTCGCGGTAGCGCCACATGGTATGCGGGCGGGACTTGAGCTTTTCCTTCGTCAGATTCTTCCTGATGTAGTCGTAATCGTAGATGATATCGAGGATGCCGCCGCATTCACAGGTCGTGAGATCCGGCGTCGCCTCGTATTCCCTGCCGCACTTGACGCAGCGCGCGCATTTGACATTTTTGAGCATCGTTTCCTCCTTGCTGTCAAAAAGGGGCAGGTCGCCCTGCCCCTTTTTCCGTTTTTTCGGTCTTAGAGCGCCTTCAAAAGGCCGGTGGCCTCGTTGAACTCATTGATGAGCTCGTCGAGCTCCTTCGCCTGCGCGTGGACGGCGTCCCAAGTTCCCTTGGTGTCGTACCAGAGGGCGTTGAGGTCCTTGACGTCGCGCGCCTGCTGCTCGACCCAGGTGTAGTACTTGAGGTTGTGGATGCGCTTGCGGTCGTTGTAGGTCAGTTCCATCATGCTGTCGGTCTTGAGGCCGAGCATGTGGAGGTTGTGGTCGAGGCGCGCTTCCTCGGCGTTGTACGCGCCGTGCAGCTCGTTGAGCTCCTCGATGCGGGACTGGTACATCACGGCGGAGTCGGTCAGCACGGTGCAGAGCACGTCATCCTCGCCCAGCTCATAGTACTTGGCCATCTTGATGCAGCAGAGCACGTTTGCAATACCGGAGATGCCGAGCCAGGTAAGCTTTTCGATGAGCTCGTCGGAGAGCTTGAGCTCTTCCTTGAGATACTTCTGCCCCTCGGGCGTATTGAAAAGGCGCAGCAGGCGCTGGGAATCCTCATCGTCGATGGCGATGGCCATGTCGGTATTCTTCACGTTGTGGATCCAGGGGATGTGCTTGTCGCCGATGCCCTCGATGCGGTGGCCGCCGAAGCCGTTATTGAGGATGGTGGGGCACTGCAGCGCCTCGCCCACGCCGAGCTTCAAGCCGGGATAGCGCTCCTTCAGGAGGTCGCCCGCCGACATCGTACCGGCGGAGCCGGAGGTGAAGCACGCGCCGGCGAGCTTCTGTCCGGGCTTCTTCACGGCCTCAAAGAGATCCGCGAGCGCGCAGCCCGTCACATTATAGTGCCACAGCGGGTTGCCCATCTCTTCAAACTGGTTGAAGATCATCATGCTCGGGTCCTGCTTGAGCTCCCACGTCTTGTCGAAGATCTCCTTGACGTTCGACTCGCAGCCCGGCGTCGCGATGACCTGACCGGCAATCTTGCTGAGCCACTCGAAGCGCTCCTTGCTCATCTCCGCAGGGAGAATGGCGACGGAGTCGACGGCCAAGAGCTTGGAGTTGAACGCGCCGCCGCGGCAGTAGTTGCCCGTGGAGGGCCATACGGCGTGGTGATAGTCCGCGTCAAACTGGCCGGTCACAAGGCGCGGGGCAAGGCAGCCGAAGGACGCGCCGACCTTGTGGCAGCCCGTGGGGAACCACTTGCCCGCCATGGCGAGGATGCGGCACTTGACGCCGGACAGCTCGGGCGGGATCTCGACATAGTTCGGCACCGCCTGGAAAAGGCCGCCGGACTCCTTGGCCTCGTTTTTCCATGTGATACGGAAGAGATTCAGCGGATTGACATCCCAGAGGCCAACGCCCTTGAGCTTTTCCTGGATCTTTTCAGGGATCGTCTCGGGGTGCTGCATCTGCGCGATGGTCGGGATGATGACATTGTTTTCCTTGGCCTTCCGAATGTTGTGCGCAAGGCCCGTTTTGTTGATGGTCAGATCGATCTTACCCATGGTTTACTTCTCCTCCTGTTGTTTGTCAATATAAGAATAAAGCGTATATTTGGATATGCCGAAGTATTTGGCGACCTTGTCGCCGGATTTGGTGATGAGAAACGCCCCGTTCTGGCTGAGAAAGCCGATGGCACGCATCTTGTCGTCCTTATTCATCAGCGCGACAGGCTTTCCGACAAGCGCGACCGACTGGGCAATGAGCTCATCGAGCAGTTCATTGACGTTGACAATCTTTTCCGGCTCGCTCTGCGTCTGGTCCTTGGTGTCGATCAGCTCGTGCACCGCGCCCTCGACCATCAGAAGCGACGAAATATCATAGTTGATGCCGAGGATGGCCGCCACCTTGCCGCTGCGTCCCCGGATATACATGGTAGAGGACTTGAGGATCTTGCCATCCGGAGTCTTGGTAAGGTAGCTCAGGTGGTCGCTCGGCTGCGCGTCCGCCTGACGCACCTGCTCGAGCACAACGTGCGATGCGCCGTCGCCCACCTTTCTGCCCGTCACATGCCCGTTTTCGATCGCGACGATGGAATGCTCGGGGTGCTTTGCGCCCACATCGTGGATCACGACCTCGCAGCTGCTGCCAAACGTCGCGGCGATGCCCTTTGCGACCTGTTCGAGTGTCTTCAGCGTTGCGGCTTCTATGGTCTATCCCTCCTCTGCCTCGCCCCCGCTCCGCTGTGCAAGTTGCACAGCTTTCCAACTGCGAAGGCTCATAGTTTCATCCCTATGATACCATAAATCAGCCGAATTGCAATTGCTTTCTGAAAAAATTTTTGCATTTCAAATTTTTTGTTTGACAACCGCCGTACTTATGCTATGATAAAGACAGTCTAACAGAAATTTTACACGAAAGTCTTTGATTTCTTATTACTTTTAACGGAGGTCTACCATGGATTTTGAAGCCATCAAGAAGTCTGCCGCAGCCTACGGCCCCGATATGACCCGTTTTCTGCGCGACATGATCGCCATCCCCAGCGAGAGCTGCGAGGAAAAGGGCGTCGTAATGCGCATCAAGGAAGAGATGGAAAAGCTCGGCTTCGACAAGGTCGAGATCGACGCGCTCGGCAACGTCATCGGCTGGATGGGCACGGGCGAGAAGATCATCGCCATCGACTCCCACATCGACACCGTCGGCATCGGCAACCGCGAGAACTGGACGCACGACCCGTATGAGGGCTACGAGGATGACAAGATCATCTACGGCCGCGGCGGCAGCGATCAGGAGGGCGGCATGGCAGCCGCCGCTTACGGCGCGAAGATCATGAAGGATCTTGACCTCATCCCCGCGGGCTACAAGGTCATGGTCGTCGGCTCCGTGCAGGAGGAGGACTGCGACGGCATGTGCTGGCAGTCCATCGTCAACGAATACTTCAAGGGCCCCGAGGACGCGAGAAGCAAGATCGAGTTCGTCATTTCCACCGAGCCGACCGACGGCGGCATCTACCGCGGTCATCGCGGCCGCATGGAGATCCGCGTCGATATGCACGGCGTTTCCTGCCACGGTTCCGCGCCCGAGCGCGGTGACAACGCCATCCACAAGATGGCCGAGGTTCTCCTGAATGTGCGCGATTTGAACGAAAATGACGCAGCCGATGATAAAGAAATTAAAGGTCTTGTCAAAATGCTCGATCCGAAGTATAATCCTGAGCATTGGGAGGATGCGCGCTTCCTCGGCCGCGGCACCTGCACCACGAGCCAGATCTTCTACACCTCCCCCTCCCGCTGCGCTGTGGCGGACTCCTGCGCCATCTCCATCGACCGCCGCATGACCGCAGGCGAAACGTATCAGTCCTGCCTCAAGGAGATCGAAGATCTCCCCGCGTGCAGGAAGTACGCAAAGGATGTCAAGGTCAGTATGTATATGTACGACCGCCCGGCATGGACCGGCCACGTTTACGAGACGGAGTGCTTCTTCCCCACCTGGATCAACAAGGAGACCGCGCCCCATGTGCAGGCCCTTGTCGACGCGCACCACGCCCTCTGGGGCAAAGAGCGCATCGGCGCGGACGAAAAGGCCATGTCCACGCGCGCCGGCCGTCCCTTGACCGACAAGTGGACCTTCTCGACCAACGGCGTTTCCATTCAGGGCCGCTACGGCATCCCCTGCGTCGGCTTCGGCCCGGGCGCGGAATCGCAAGCCCATGCGCCCAATGAGATCACTTGGAAGCAGGATCTTGTCACCTGCGCGGCGCTCTACGCCGCCGTTCCCGGCCTCTACAAGCCCGGCGACAAAAATGAATCCGCCACGAGCTTCCGTCAGGAGCTGACAGGCAACGACATCAAATAATAATCACTCCAAAAATGCGCAAGCGCATTTTTGAGAGGGCTTTCAGCGCGCGGTGCTCACCGCGCCGCGCACTGCAAAGTGTTCCTGCGGACGCGCATGTCGTCCTCCGGAACGGATCAGGATCATTTGCGCCGTGCGCGGCGCAAATATTTCAAACGATTTTTACCATACAACAAGATAAAGGAGAAGATCACCTATGAGTAAGACCGTTGAACTGGCGCGCCATCTTGAGACGTTGCACATTAACAATATGTACAAGAACGACTTCTACTGGACCTGGGACAAGACCGACGAGGAGATCGACGCGATCTTCACCGTGGCCGACGCGCTGCGCGACCTGCGCGAGCGCAACAAGAACACGAAGATCTTCAACTCCGGCCTCGGCATTTCGATCTTCCGCGACAACTCCACGCGCACGCGCTTCTCGTTCGCCTCCGCGTGCAACCTGTTGGGTCTTGAGGAGCAGGTGCTCGACGAAAAGAAGTCGCAGATCGCCCACGGCGAGACCGTGCGTGAAACGGCGAACATGGTCTCTTTCATGGCCGACGTTATCGGCATTCGCGACGATATGTTCATCGGCGAGGGCCACAAGTATCAGAAGACCTTCATGGACGCGCTCGAAGAGGGCTACCGCGACGGCATCCTCGAGCAGCGCCCGACGCTCGTGAACCTCCAGTGCGACGTCGACCACCCGACGCAGTGTATGGCGGATATGCTTCACATCATTCACCACTTCGGCGGTGTGGAGAATCTCAAGGGCAAGAAGGTCGCCATGACCTGGGCCTATTCCCCGAGCTACGGCAAGCCCCTCTCCGTCCCGCAGGGCGTCATCGGCCTCTTCACCCGCTTCGGCATGGACGTCACCCTCGCCCACCCCGAGGGCTACGAGGTCATGCCCGAGGTCGAGGAGATCGCCAAAAAGAACGCGGAGGCCACCGGCGGCAGTTTCAAGAAGTGCAGCGACATGAAGGAAGCCTTTAAGGATGCCGATATCGTCTATCCCAAGTCCTGGGCGCCGTTCAAGGCCATGGAGGAGCGCACGAAGCTCTATCAGGCCGGCGACAAGGACGGCATCGACGAGCTGGAGAAGAAGCTGCTCGCGCAGAATGCCGAGCACAAGGACTGGGCCTGCACTGAGGAGATGATGGAGCTCACGAAGGATGGCAAGGCGCTCTATCTCCACTGCCTGCCCGCCGACATCACCGGCCTCTCCTGCCCCGAGGGCGAGGTCGACAACAGCGTGTTCGACCGCTACATCGTCCCCCTCTACAAGCAGGCCTCCTACAAGCCCTATATCATCGCTGCGATGATGTTCCTCGCACAGGTCAAGGACCCCGTCCGCGCCCTGATGGAGATGGACAAGAGCGGCGAAGAGCGCAAGATGTTCTGAGCATATCCCCCCGTTTCCATTTGTATAAAAGCGGAGTCGCCGCTTTTTATGAGAGAAGAGAGTTTTTCAAAAAATCGAAGGAGAAATCGTCATCATGAGCAAGAGAATCGTCATCGCCCTCGGCGGCAACGCGCTGGGCAGCACCCCCTATGAGCAGCTTGCCCTTGTCACCGAAACCGCCAAACCCATCGTCGATCTGATCGCACAGGGCAACGAGGTCATCATCGCCCACGGCAACGGCCCGCAGGTCGGCATGATCAACCTCGGCATGGCCACCGCCGCCGAGGCAGGGGCCATCAAGTCCGATATGCCCTTCCCCGAGTGCGGCGCGATGAGCCAGGGCTACATCGGCTACCACCTGCAGAACGCCATCGGCAACGAGCTTGCCTCCCGCAAGATGGACAAGGACGTTGCCACCGTCGTCACGCAGGTGCTCGTCGACGAGGCCGACCCCGCCTTCCAGCATCCCACCAAGCCCGTCGGCGCGTTCTACGACAAGGAGACCGCCGACCGCATCGCCGCCGAGAAGGGCTACACCATGGTTGAGGACGCCGGCCGCGGTTACCGTCAGGTCGTTCCCTCCCCCAAGCCGATCGACGTCATCGAAAAGAACACCGTCAAGGCGCTCGTCGACAACGGTACGGTCGTCATCACCGTCGGCGGCGGCGGCATCCCCGTCGTGCGCCGTGACGGCAAGCTTGTCGGCACGCCCGCCGTCATCGATAAGGACTTTGCCTCCGCCAAGCTCGCCGAGCTTCTTGACGCGGATATGCTCGTCATCCTGACGGCCGTTGAAAAGGTCGCCATCAACTTCGGCAAGCCCGATCAGAAGGGCCTTGACACCCTCACGCCGGACGAGGCGCGCAAGTACATCGACGAAAAGCAGTTTGCCCCCGGCTCCATGCTGCCGAAGGTTCAGGCCGCCATGTCGTTCGCCGAAAGCAAGCCCGGCCGCGTTGCGCTCATCACCCTTCTTGAGAAGGCCGCCGATGGCATCGAGGGCAAGACCGGCACCCGCGTGCAGATGTAACATTCGTTCCAAACAAACCGCACTTTTATGCAAAAGGCCCGCTCATTGAGCGGGCCTTTTTTTCGTTTTCTCCATGAAGTATCTGCTTTTTTCTCCGCTATGGCCAAAAGCTTCCAGCCTTTTTTGGTCAAGTTTGATCTCCGATTTTCGTTTTTCCTGTTGATAAATTTCCCCAATTTATGTATCATGGTGATAACGGTGTTCAAATCTTTTGATTGCCGTAAAATTTAAGGAGGATTTACTGAAATGAAGAAGTTCCTTGCACTGCTCCTGAGTCTCGTGATGGTCCTCGCCCTCGTCGCCTGCGGCGATAAGAAGGACGATACCAACACCGACGATCAGGACAACAACGATGCTGCCAACTTCAAGGTCGGCTTCATCATGCTCCACGACGAAAACTCTACCTACGACCTCAACTTCATCAACGCTGCGAAAGAGGCCTGCGAGAAGCTCGGTGTCGACTACACCATCGTGACCAACGTTCCCGAGGGTCAGGAGTGCTACGACAAGGCCGCTGAGCTGGCCGATGCCGGCTGCAACATCATCTTCGCTGACTCCTTCGGTCACGAGGACTACATGATCCAGGCCGCCAAGGAGTTCCCCAACGTCGAGTTCTGCCACTCCACCGGCACCAAGGCCCACACCGAGGGTCTTGCCAACTACCACAACGCCTTCGCCTCCATCTATGAGGGCCGTTTCCTCGCCGGTGTCGCTGCCGGTATGAAGCTCAACGAGATGATCGCCAACGGTGAGTTCTCCGCGGACGAGGCCAAGATCGGCTATGTCGGCGCCTTCACCTATGCCGAGGTTATCTCCGGCTACACCTCCTTCTTCCTGGGCGCTCGCTCCGTCTGCCCCACTGCCACGATGGAAGTCACCTTCACCGGCAGCTGGTATGACGAGACCGCCGAGAAGGAAGGCGCACAGAAGCTCATCCAGAACGGCTGCAAGCTCATCAGCCAGCACGCCGACTCCATGGGCGCTCCCACCGCTTGCGAGACCGCCGGCGTCCCCGACGTTTCCTACAACGGTTCCACCGAGGCTGCCTGCCCCAACACCTATCTGATCTCCTCCCGCATCGACTGGGCTCCCTACTATGAGTATGCCATCACCAAGGCGATGAACGGCGAGACCATCGACGCTGACTGGACCGGCACCCTTGCCACTGGCTCCGTCGTCCTCACCGACCTCAACGAGAACGTCGCCGCTGAGGGCACTGCCGAGGCCATTGCCGACGCGACCGCCAAGCTCGAGAGCGGTGAGCTCCACGTCTTCGACTGCTCCGCCTTCACCGTGGATGGCAAGGCTATGACCACCTACATGGCTGACGTCGACACCGATGCTGACCGCGAGCCGGATACCGAGGTCATCGTGGACGGTTACTTTGCCGAGTCCACCTTCCGCTCCGCTCCCTATTTCGATCTGCAGATCGACGGCATCAAGCTGCTCGACACCAACTTCGGCTAATCTCTCCCCTACTACATGATTGGGCTGCCTGCGGGCAGCCCAATCTTTTTCATGCCTTATGGCTAAAAATTTTTGTTTCTTTCAAATTTTTTTTGTGATTTTTTCAGCTTTTTGATTTACAACGCTTTTGAATTATGGTAATATACTACTTGAAATACTAGGTCGAAGGGCGCTGTCAAACGCTCCTCGGCACAAGAAGGGGTGACCGCCTTGGGATCTGCATGTGCAGTTAAAATGGAGAACGTAACGAAGCGGTTCGGCAAGGTCGTGGCGAACAACGCCATCAATCTCGAGCTGCACGAAGGCGAGATCCTGTCTCTGCTGGGTGAAAACGGCAGCGGCAAGACCACGCTGATGAATATGCTCTCCGGCATCTACTTCCCCGACGAGGGGCAAATCTACATTCACGGCGAGCCTGTGACGATCGCCTCCCCCAAGGATGCGTTCGAACACGGCATCGGCATGATCCACCAGCACTTCAAGCTCGTAGACCTTTTCACCGCGACGGAGAACATCATCCTCGGCCTTGAAGGCAAGCTCGACATTGCCGAGGCCAGCAAAAAGGTCAAGGAGATCTGCGACAAGTACGGTTTCGACATTGACCCCGACCAGAAGATCTACGACATGTCCGTTTCGCAGAAGCAGACCGTCGAGATCGTCAAGGTGCTCTACCGCGGGGCGGACATCCTCATTCTGGACGAGCCCACCGCCGTGCTCACCCCGCAGGAAACGGACAAGCTCTTTGCCATCATGCGCAATATGAAGGCTGACGGCAAGTCCCTCATCATCATCACCCACAAGCTCCACGAGGTGCTCGACGTGTCCGACCGTGTGGCAGTACTGCGCAAGGGCGAGTACATCGGCGATGTTGCCACCAAGGACGCCGACCAGCAGTCGCTGACCGATATGATGGTCGGCCACACGGTGAGCCTGAACATCAACCGTCCCGAGCCGAAAAATGTCACGCAGCGTCTCGTTGTCGACGGGCTGACCGTTTACGATGAGCTCGGCGTCAAGCGTCTTGACGATGTTTCCTTCACCGTCAACGCAGGCGAGGTGCTCGGCATTGCAGGCGTTGCGGGCAGCGGCCAGCGCGAGCTGCTCGAGTCCATTGCGGGCCTCTACCCCGTTGCCTCCGGCCATGTGACCTTCTACCCGCCGGAGGAGGGCGCGCAGCCCAAGGAACTCGTCGGTCTCGACCCGATGAAGATCCGCAAGAGCGGCATTTCGATGTCGTTCGTCCCCGAGGACCGTCTCGGCATGGGACTTGTCGGCTCGATGGGCATGACCGGCAACATGATGCTGCGCTCGTGGCGCAAGGGCCGCGGCGCGTTCGTCAACCGCAAGGATCCCGAAGCCCTCGCCAACCGCATCTGGGAAGAGCTCGGCGTCGTCACACCCAGCACATCCTTCCCCGTTCGCCGTATGTCGGGCGGTAATGTGCAGAAGGTGCTCGTCGGCCGTGAGATCGCCCAGTCCCCCGCCGTGCTGATGACAGCTTACGCCGTGCGCGGCCTCGATATCAACACATCCTACACGATCTACAACCTGCTGACCGAGCAGAAGATGCAGGGCGTCGCCGTCGTCTATGTCGGTGAGGATCTCGACGTTCTGCTCGAGCTGTGCGACCGCATCGTCGTTCTCTGCGGCGGTCAGGTCTCCGGCGTGGTCGACGCCCGCAAGACGGATAAGCGCGAGGTCGGCGCGCTGATGACCCTCGTGAGAGGAGGCAAGAAGGATGAATAAAAAGCAGTCCCTTTTCCACATCGCCAAGCGCGACACGCTCCCCTGGTACAAAGCCGCGCTCATCCGCGGCGGCGCGATCGTGATCGCTTTG
This sequence comes from uncultured Eubacteriales bacterium, assembly GCA_900546295.1. Lineage (GTDB taxonomy): Bacteria > Bacillota > Clostridia > Oscillospirales > Oscillospiraceae > Hominicoprocola. The sequence continues at coordinate 16,309 of URCK01000017.1, forward strand.
GTCGTCTGCGCCATCGTGACGACGCTCCTCACGGGCGAAAACCCCATCAACGTCTACTCCACCATCCTTTACGGCGCGTTCGGCACCTCGCGAAAGAGCTGGGTCACGTTCCATAACCTCGCGATCCTGCTCGGCATTTCGCTCGCCGTCACGCCCGCGTTCAAGATGCGCTTCTGGAACATCGGCGCGGAGGGGCAGGTGCTCATCGGCTGCCTTGCCACCGCCGCGTGCATGATTTGCCTTGGTGATAAGGTCCCTGGCGCCGTGCTCATCCTTCTGATGATCCTCGCCTCCATCGCGGCGGGTGCGCTCTGGGGTTTCCTCCCCGCTATCTTCAAGGCCAAATGGAACACGAACGAGACGCTCTTCACGCTGATGATGAACTACATTGCGACTCAGCTTGCCGCCTACTTCATCATCGTCTGGGAGGTTCCCAAGGGCTCGGGCAAGATCGGCATCATCAACGCGAACACCGAGGCCGGCTGGCTCCCCGTCATCGGCGGGCAGCGCTACCTCCTCCCCATCCTGCTCGTAGCGATCCTCACGGGTCTTATGTACATCTACCTCAACTACAGCAAGCACGGCTATGAGATCGCCGTCGTCGGCGAGAGCCAGCGCACCGCGAGCTATGCCGGCATCAAGGTCGAGCGCGTCATCGTGCGCACGATGGTGCTCTCCGGTGCGATCTGCGGTCTCATCGGTCTCCTGCTCACCGCCGGCACGGATCACACGCTCACGACCACCATCGTCGGCGGACGCGGCTTCACCGCGGTCATGGTCTCGTGGATGGCCAAGTTCAACCCCATCCTGATGATCTTCACGAGCCTTCTCATCGTCGTTCTCAGCCGCGGCGCGAGCGAGATCTCCAGCGTCTTCGGCCTGAACCACTCCTTCGCCGATATCCTGACGGGCATCATCCTCTTCTTCATCATCGGCAGCGAGTTTTTCATCAGCTACAAGGTCAGCCTGCGCAAGAGCAAGAAGGAGGCGTGAAGCAATGTTTGATCTAACTGCTTTTCTTCCCCGTGCGGTCATGCAGGGCATTCCCCTGCTCTACGGCAGCACCGGCGAGATCTTAACGGAAAAGTCCGGCAACCTCAACCTCGGCATTCCGGGCGTGATGTACGTCGGCGGTATCTGCGGCGTCATCGGCGCGTTCTTCTACGAGCAGACAACGCCCGCAGCCGACATGAACGCCTTCCTTGCCATCGGCATCCCGATGCTCTGCTCGCTTCTGGGTTCCCTTCTGATGGGCCTTCTCTACTGCCTGCTGACCGTCACGCTGCGCGCCAACCAGAATGTCACCGGTCTTGCGCTCACGACGTTCGGCGTTGGCATCGGCAACTTCTTCGGCGGCTCTCTCATCAAGCTGACCGACAGTGAGGTCCCTTCTATCGCCCTGAGCGCGACGAGCGCCTACTTCAGCAAGTCCTTCAACGTCGGCGGCTGGTTCGGTCAGATCTTCCTGTCCTACGGTTTCCTTGCCTACCTTGCCGTCGTCATCGCGCTGTTTGCGTCCTACTTCCTCAAGCACACGCGCACGGGCCTGCACCTGCGCGCCGTGGGCGAGAGCGCCGCGACGGCGGACGCCGCCGGCATCAACGTGACGAAGTACAAGTACCTCGCCACCTGCATCGGCAGCATGATCGCGGGTCTCGGCGGCCTGTATTACGTCATGGACTACGCCTGCGGCGTCTGGTCCAACAACGCCTTCGGCGACCGCGGCTGGCTCGCCATCGCGCTCGTCATCTTCACGATCTGGCGTCCGAACGTCAGCGTGCTCGCGTCCATCCTCTTCGGCGGATTCTACATCCTCTACATCTTCATCCCCACCGGCACCAATCTTGCCGTGAAGGAGCTTTACAAGATGCTCCCCTATGTCGTCACGCTGGTCGTTCTGATCATTGTGTCGCTGCGCAAGAAGCGCGAGGATCAGCCGCCCGCATCGCTGGGCCTGAGCTACTTCCGCGAGGAAAGATAAATCTTAAAACAAAAGCACCCGATGGGTGCTTTTGTTTTAGCAAGGAGGAACGCTATGTCTACTCTGCTCATTCGAAATATCCGCACGCTCGTCTCCTGCGACGATCACGATACGGTCTATGAGAACGTCGACCTCTACGCCGAGGACGGCTTCATTCGCGCGATCGGCAGGGACCTTCCGCAGCAGGCGGACAAGACCATCGACGCGCGCCACATGCTCTGCTATCCCGGCCTTGTCAACACGCACCACCATCTCTACCAGATTTTTTCCCGCAACCTACCGGAGGTGCAGAATATGGAGCTCTTCGACTGGCTCAAGGCGCTCTATGAGATCTGGAAAAACCTCGATGAGGACGTGATCCGCCTCTCCACGCTCACAGGCCTCGGCGAGCTGATGAAGCACGGCTGCACGACCTGCTTTGACCATCACTATGTCTTCCCCAGAGATGTGGGCGACCTGATCGGCGCGCAGTTTGCCGCGGCGGACGAGATCGGCGCGCGTATGTACGCCTCGCGCGGCAGCATGGACCTCTCCAAGAAGGATGGCGGTCTGCCGCCTGACAGCGTGGTGCAGACGGTCGACGAAATTCTAAAGGACTCCGCGCGCGTCATCGAGCGCTACCACGACAAGTCCTTCGGCGCGATGCACCGCGTGGCGCTCGCGCCCTGCTCCCCCTTCTCCGTCTCCGCCGATCTTCTGCGCGAGAGCGCGCTGCTTGCACGGCAGTACGGCGTGCGCCTGCACACACACCTTTGCGAAACGAAAGACGAGGAAGCCTTTATGCTCGCGCGCGAGGGCGTGCGCCCGCTCGAATACATGGAGAACCTCGGCTGGACAGGCGACGACGTCTGGTTCGCCCACGGCATTCACTTCAACGACGAAGAGCTGCGCGTGCTGGCAAAGACGCGCACAGGCGTGGCGCACTGCCCGATCTCCAACATGAAGCTCTCCTCCGGCATCGCCCGCATCCCGGAGATGCTCTCGCTCGGCGTGCCGGTCGGCCTCGCGGTCGACGGTTCTGCCTCGAACGACGGCTCGTCGCTCATGGAGGAGCTGCGCGTTTCGTATCTTCTGCACCGCCTGAACAGCAGCAAGGCTGCGCCCGGCGGCTATGATCTTCTCAAAATGGCGACGCGCGGCAGCGCATCCCTCCTCGGCCGCAGCGATGACATCGGCTCGCTCGCGGTCGGCAAGTGCTGCGACCTCTTCCTCATCGACTCGCGCAGGCTTGAGCTGGTCGGCGCATGCTTCGACCCCAAAAGCGTGCTCGCCACCGTCGGCGTGCGCGGCGCAGTCGATTACACGGTTGTTCAGGGACGCGTGACGGTCGAACAGGGTCATCTTGTCACGGTCGACGAAGAATCACTCGCGCGCGAGGCGGAAAAAAAGTGCCGCGCGTACCTGAACCGGTGAAACGCGCCATGACAGTCGACATTCTGCGCGGCGATATTGCCGCCCTCCCCTCCGCCGACCGCGCCGGGGAACTTCTTCCCGCAGCGGAGGGCGACAGCCTGACCCTCGCCTGCACGAGCGGCGAGCTGAAGAGCGCCTACCGCGTGCTGCGCGCCGTGATGGACTACGGCTACGAACACGAGCGTCCCGCGCGCGTGCGCCTCGTCTGCGCGGATGAAGATGTGTACAGGGCCTATTCCTTCCAGTGGAACATGTGGTTTGCCGAGCGCAAGCCCGAGCCAGAGAACGAAGCATAAGGAGGCGCAGCCATGCGCATTCTCACCCATACCGTTTTGCCCGAGGAGGACGGCCGCATGGTCAAGGGCATCCTGCGCGGCAGCTTGCAGCTCTCCTACACGCTGCTCAAGAGCCTCAAATGGCGCGAAAACGCCATTCTCTTAAACGGACAGAACGTCCACGTCAACGCGATCGTCCGCGCGGGCGACGTTGTCAGCGTTGCGCTCTCCGAGCGCACGCCGCGCGAGGATCTATACCGCAAAAACGCAGCCGCGCCCGACATCGTTTTTGAGGACGAAGACCTGCTCGTGCTCAATAAGCCCGCAGGCGTCGCCATGCACCCGAAGGCGGACGATGCCGCCGCGCCGAGTCTTGCCGCAATGCTCACAGGCTATCTCGGTGAGGGCAGCGTGCCGCATTTCGTCAGCCGCCTCGACAAGGGCACCTCCGGCCTTCTCATCGCGGCAAAGAGCGGCTATGTCCACGACCGGCTGCGCCGCGCGCTGCATTCAAGCGAGCTGCGGCGCGAGTATCGCGCCGTCGCCGTCGGGCAGGTCACGCCGCCGCGCGGCGTCATTGACGCACCCATCGGCCGCGCGGAGGGCTCCATCATCCGCCGCTGCGTGCGCGAAGACGGTCTTGCAAGCCGCACAGAATACGAAGTGCTGCAAACGACCGAACGGTTCTCCCTCCTTCGCCTGCGGCCCGAGACAGGGCGCACGCACCAGCTCCGCGTCCACATGGCCTACCTCGGCCACCCCCTTGCGGGCGACTGGCTCTACGGTACGGAGGACAAAAATCTCATTACCCGTCCCGCTCTGCACTCCTATGAGCTGTGGTTCACGCAGCCCGTCACCGGACAGGATTTACACTTTACAGCGCCAATCCCGCAGGACATGCAGCGGTTATTGAAATGAAAAAGCACCGTCTTACGACGGTGCTTTTCCCTTTTGGCCGCGCGGCCTTATTTTTCCTTATAGTAGAGCCTGCAATGGCAGTAGCCCTCGAATTCGGGGTCTGCGATCTGCTCGCGGAACTCCTTGCACATGCAGATGTTGTCCTCTTTCTTCTGGAAGCGGCAGGGGCATTGCAGCTCTCGCTTCACGAGCGCCTCGCGCAGGCGGGCGACAAGTTCGGCGTCTTCATTGTATCGAATTTTCATGCCTTGCACTGCTCCAGCATCGCCTTGATGTCCGCCTTCTCGTGCACGCCGACCATGCCGGTGAGCGTGTGGCGATCCTGCACGACGGCGAGCGTCGGGATGGAGTCGATGCCGAACATGGAGGCGAGGTTCGGCTGCTCATCAACGTTGACCTTGCAGAACTTGACCTTCTCTTCCTCCGCGTTGAGCTCGTCAAAGACGGGAGCCATCATCTTGCACGGCTGGCACCACTCGGCCCAGAAATCGATGAGGATGAGCCCGGGGTCACGCAGCACTTCGTCCTCAAAGTTCTCTTCCGTCAGCGTGACGATGTCGGTGAAGGTGCGCGTCTCCACATACGGCTCGCCGCAGCCTCCACCGCCGCAGCCACCGCAGCAGGAACTGCACCCGCCGCCGCAGCCACTGCCGCAGCCGCCCGCGGAAGCGTCGCCCTCGCCGGTCATCAACTCAAGGCTGCCGTCCAGAAAACGGTCGATGGCCTGATCCGCCTCGCCGGACACGCCGGAGATGAGCAGCATGTGTGCGTTTTCGACCGCGCTGCGCGCCTCGGGGCCGATGCTGCCGCAGATGATAAGGTCTACGCCCTTCTCCTTCAGGCCGCGCGCGGCCTTGTTGTGGTCGGCATCGTCAAAACGGACCTGCTCCTTTTCAATGGGCTTGATGTCCTCGATGCTGTAGATGTTAAACTCCTGAGCGCGGCTGAAGTGCTGCAGCACCTCGCCGTTCTCGCAGGGAATGGCAATCTTCATGGTATTTCGTTTCCTTTCCGCTCTATTGCTTTCGGCGGCAGAGCCGCCGCATCATGCTGTTTTGTAGTGTACCACGCTTTGCCGCGCCGTACAACCGGAAATTTGTAAACAAACCATGGCCGCAGCCGTTCTGCCTTGCAATTGGAGCCGTCCCGTGATAGAGTGAGATCGAACAAGGAGCTTCGCCGCAAAATGACAATCGACAGGAGGCATCACTTATGAAAAAATCAGAACTGGCGATCCTTTCCGTCCTCATCCTTGCCGCCGTGTTTGTTTTCAACGGCAAGATCAACAAAGTGACGAATCCCTGTGTGCAGGACTATGTCGCAGGACAGGGGAACATCAGGGGGAATGTAAACGTCGAGGACTATTACGAGCGCGACGCGCGCTTTGCGATCGGCGCGGGAGAAGACGGATATGCCGTTTTCAAGGACCCCGGCGAGGCCTTTGCCGCGCTGCGCGAACACTATCCAGAGGGCATTTCGCTCATCCGAAAAGAGTTCCATCTGCTCCCTCTTTCAAAGCTCAATTACCCCTCCTACAAAACTTACGGCTGGCAGGCCACAAGCGGTACGGAAGAAGCGCGCCAGCAGGCCAGATTTGTCAGCAGTTTTTTTGATATTTACGAGAATAGCTTTAAATAAGATGAAACCATTATTATGGGAGAAACGATTTGGCGGGATCATCTGGGCCGTCATACTGGGTGCGGCGTTCATCCTATTATCGCGAATCATCGGGAACTTTGTGCATGGCGTTCCTTGGTATCTGCTCAGCAGTATGCTGCGCGCCGCTTTCGGAGTCATCATCCTGATGCTCGGAACACGGTTGTACGGGAAAACGACAAGGGAAATTCTAAGCCTTCATAACAGTAAGATTGCCATATTATCAGGTCTCGGTTTTCTCGTATTTCTGCTGTGCTACGTGGCCGCTGTCTATGTCGGATGCAGGGGAATTTCAGGCCTCACCGCAGGGCTGTTTTTCGCAAGGATCCTATTGCAGCAGCTCACGACTGCCCTTTATGAGGAACTGAATTACCGCTTCCTCATTTTGGAAGGATATTTCCACGGGAATAAAAGCGTTTGGAGCCGCCTGCTCTATGCCTTTGTCAGTTTTCTTGTCTTTGGGGCGACTCATGTGGTGACCGGTTGGAGCACCTCCGCTTTCTTTCTGTCAGGGGCCATCGGATTTACCTTTGCGGTCATCTATCTCAAGTCAGGCAACATCGTCATTCCCATGCTGCTGCATTTCATTTATGATATCCCCACAAATATGACATCCTACATCGAGTGGAAGGATACCTCCCTGCTCGCAAGTATGAATTCCGTGCTCGAAATCGCATTGGCGATCATGTTCCTTGTGTCCCTTGTTATCCTGATCATTGACAAGAGCACAGTGGAGACGAAGCACACCGCTTCATAACCTCAAAATAGCAAAAACCGCCACAGCAGTTTCCTGCTGTGGCGGTCCTTTACTTTATACGGTTTTCAGACGCTTAGTCGTCCTTCTCTTCCTCGTCTTCCACAAGATCGGCGGGGTCAAACTCCAGCGTCGCGCCGCAGTTGGGGCACTCCACCTTGCCGTCTTCGAGCACGGAATCGTCGAAGAAGATCTCCTCCTCGCACTCGGGGCAGGTCGTGGCGTAGCACTCTTCCTCGTCGTCCTCGTCCTCATCCTCGTCATCCTCGTCGTCATAGTCGTCGAAGTCGTCCTCGTCGAAGATAACATCCTCCACGTCGCTCAGATCGTCGCTGATGACATCCAGCCCGTCGCCAAGCTCCATGACCTCGTCGGTCAGGTCTTCGACCTCGAGGGCGATCTCATCGAGAACGTCCACAATGGCGCGGAACAGCTTGCCCTCGTTGGAATCGGCACTGAGATTCATGCCTTCCATCAGGCCCTTGAGATACGCAACTTTTTCAGAAATACCCATCGTAAAACTCCTTTCTTCAACCGGAACTACGATCATCCTGTGATGGTTTTGCTTACTTGGAACGGCCGATATACTCGCCCGTGCGGGTGTCGATCTGGATCTTGTCGCCGATGTTGATGAACAGAGGGACTCTGATCTCCGCGCCGGTCTCGAGCGTGGCGGGCTTGAGGGTGTTGGTCGCGGTGTTGCCGGCCAGACCCGGCTCGGTGTCGGTGACCTCGAGGTCAACGAAGTTGGGGGGCTCCACGCCGAAGACATTGCCCTTGATGGAGAGGATCATGCACATGGTGTTCTCCTTGACGAAGCGGAACGCATCGCCGAGCATGTCGCGGTTCAGGGGGACCATGTCGTAGGTCTCCTGATCCATGAAGTAGTAGAGATCGCCGTCGTTGTAGCTGTACTCCATGTTCTTGCGCTCGATGGCGACTTCCTCAAACTTCGCCGTGGGGTTGAAAGAGGTCTCGGTCACGCCGCCGGTGACGACGTTCTTCATCTTGGTGCGCACAAAGGCCGCGCCCTTACCGGGCTTGACGTGCTGGAACTCGACGACCTGATAGTACTTGCCCTCCATCTCGAATACTTTACCGTTTCTGAATTCACCAGCGGTAATCGTTGCCATAACTGTTTCCTCCTGTATTCCCGAGGGCAGGATCGCTACCCTCAAATTCACAAAATTCCGGTTCTAAACCTATGGTATTTTACCGCATATAGTGCGGCAATGCAAGTGTTTTTCTTGATATTGTGCTTTATTTTTCTAAATTCCCATTCTTCTTGCGCGCATCGTGCGCGCTTTTCCGCTTGAACGGTTCTTGCAGCGCGTGCAGCACATGGTTCCACGCGCCGTCCGGCCCGCCCTTCGGCTCGACCATCAGCATCAGAACGCCGCTGCGCCGCGCGCCGAGCGCATCGGTCAGCAGCTTGTCGCCGAGCATCGCCGTCTCCTCCGCGCGCGCGCCGTAGCGCGCCATCGCCTCGCGAAAGCCGCGCGTGCCGGGCTTTCCCGCATGACCCACATAGCCAATGCCGAGCGGCTTGCAGAACTTCTCCACGCGAACGCCGCTGCGGTTATTTGAGAGGATCGCAAACGTGATCCCCGCCGCCTGCAGGCCGTCGATCCACTTCTTGATCGTTTCGTCCGGCTCGCTCTGCTTTTTCGGCGCGAGCGTAAAGTCAAGGTCCGAGAGCAGCAGCTTCACGCCCTGCTTCATCAAAAAATCCGCCGTCACATCCGTATAATCGTCAAATACCCACTGCGGGCAAAGTAGACCGGGCATAGCTGTCCCCCAAAGCTCATAATGTATATTGCTATTATACGCGCTTCGCGCGCGTTACACAAGGGGGAATCGTTCTGACGACCTATCTTGCCATCACACCTGCCGCGCTCGCGCGCTTCCCCGCGCCGCCTTCGCTGCCGCTTGTCCACGTCGCCTACGCCATCGATGCAGGCGGCGCACTCACGCGCGCAAGCGCCGGTCCGCCGCCGCAGGGCGGACTGATGGGGCTTTCCGAC
>URCK01000018.1 GCA_900546295.1 uncultured Eubacteriales bacterium
CACATTGACTGTAAGCATTTCCGTGCGCTTGAGGACGGTGTAGAAGCTGTCGATCTTCTCCACCTTGCAGTCGGCTTTGACCGCGTCGCCGATCTCCAACGCCTCCAGCAGCTCCACGCAGTGCGCGTACTGGTCACGGGGAATGGGAAACGGAATGGTTACTACGCCATATTCAGGGTGGCCTGGATTACTCAGAACTGCGCTCATCATGATCATTGTCCTCCTTTTTCTCGTTGATCTCGTTCATTCGGCTCCGCAGGCAGGTCCCGTCCGCGCCCCAGCAGAGAAAACCGTGGCGGGGATAGGGGCAGTCCTTGCAATCCGGGGAATGGCTGCAAACAGGTGCCGGCAGCGGCTCCTGCTGGAAGCCTGGGATATGCGGGAGAATGAGTCTGAATTGAATCGTGCCGTAAATTTCCATCATCTTTTCCTCCTCGTAAAATAAAAAATGCCGGACATTTCTGTCCGGCCTGCGTGGATGCTTATTTCATTGTCATGCCGCTCTGTTCCGGCGCATCCCGCTGCCGCGGCACATTCGGGGGCAGCAGTCCGCCGACCTGTTCCATGAGCTCTGCCAGATCCTGATCCCGTCCGAAGGATAGCGTTTCGTCCTGTTCACGGACGAACGCCAGCACGCGGTAGATCTCCGCAAGCTGCTCCGGCTCAAAAAGGGCGTCTTTTTGAACAAGTCCACTGCGCACGGTGAAGTCGCGTTTGGCGGCGTCATAGTCGTCCTGGAAATAATGTCCGTGATGGACGCCCTCTCGGCCGAAGTCCCATTCCCATGTCACAAACTGGACGCCTCGCTCGGTGGGGTGGCCCGCCAGCACCGCGTCACCGAAGTCAGCGAGAACACGGTAGTCGCCGGTGAGACCGCTGGCTTTGAGCCGCGGCGCGGTTTCCAGAATCGCCATGTACTCCGAAGTCGTTTTGGCGGTGTCGATCACCGCCTGCAATGCGTCCTGTGCACCGGGGACATCGACACACTCCTGCCGGTACAACACGCTGCCCTTGCCGGATACGCGGCAGAGACGCCCTTTTTCCCAGCAGACGGGCAGGTGCTGATCTTCAATCGGTTCTACCGTAAAACCGTTCTGCCGCAGCCGAATGGCGGTTTCTTCAAGGAAACGAAGCTGCGCGGTTTCGTTCTGATCGTTCATTGTGAAGTCCTCCTCGTAAGCAAAAAAATAGGCCGGAGCATCCTAAAAATGCTCCGGCCGGTTGACGGATTAAGTTGTGAAATGAAAAAGGGCGCCTATTTGATGGCTTCGACGAAACCAACAAACAGACGCCTGAAAGATCGTATGAAATTTTGAAGAAAAAACGCTCTATTCTGCGCCCGCAAAAAGGGCGCTTCTCAGAATTTTGCCTTCAAGTCTATGAAAAGGGATTTCGAATCCCCCCGATTACCAAAATAACGCGAAAATATCTTTTTTCCTGAGTGCAAAATTTGAAATAAAAAAGGCGGCAACCCTTTGGTATTCTAAGCGTTGCGCTTAAAATATCCAAATTGTTGCCACCTTATGGTATGCCCGACTGGATTCGAACCAGCGGCCTTCAGAGTCGGAGTCTGACGCTCTATCCAACTGAGCTACGGGCACATATTTGGTTGGAAAGCTTTCTTCAAGATGTTAGTATACCAAGTTTTACTGGAACTGTAAAGGAAAAATTTTCGGCAAAGTTCGTTAAAAAAATTGACAACTTTCTTCCGCTCCCGTATAATCAGACTAACCTGAACAAAGGACTTGACCTCATGAAAAAAAGAAAGATCTCCGACGCTGTCATCCGGCGTCTTCCGCGCTATTACCGTTATCTCGACGAGCTGCACTCCAAGGGCATCGTGCGCATCTCCTCGAGTCTTCTCGGCGAGCGCATGGACATCACGGCCTCGCAGATCCGTCAGGACTTAAGCTGCTTTGGTGAATTCGGCCAGCAGGGCTACGGCTACAACATCCTCGAACTGCGCACGGAAATCGGCCACATCCTCGGCGTGGACGAGGGGCACCGGCTCGTCGTGGTCGGCGCGGGCCATCTGGGTCATGCGCTGCTGCGCAACTTCGACTTTGCGCAGGCCGGTTTTCTGCTCGACACGGCCTTTGATATCTCTCCCGCGCTGATCGGCACGCGTGTCAACAACGTCCTCATCCGCCCGCTCGACGAGATGGAGGACTACTTCGCCGCCTGCCATCCGGATGTGGCGGTGCTGACCGTGCCAAAGACCATTGCGCAGGACGTGGCCGAGCAGCTCATCGGGCTCGGCGTGCGCGGCATCTGGAATTTTACCAACACCGAACTGAACGTCGGCACCAATGTGTTCACCGAAAACGTCCACTTTGCCGACAGTCTTCTCACGCTGAGCTATCGCATTTCCAAGACCTCGGCCGAAGCGGGAACGGAGGAAAATGAAGCATGAAAAAAACAGCGTTTCTCGCGTCCATCCTTGCCCTGGCGGTCCTTGCGACCCTTGCTTTTGCCGCGCCGGGCGACGGAAGCGACCCGCTCATCTCGCTGAAGTATCTGCAAAGCACCTTCCGCACCAAGGTCGATGCAGCGGTTGACGGCAAGCTGGATGAATCTGACAAGGCCGCCTACGCGCAGGCGGAATCCGCGCTGCGCGCGACGATCGCCGCCGCCGAGGCGGGCGCCGGCGGCAATGTCGCCGAAACCTTTACGGAAAAGCGGCTCAAGCAGGGCGATATTCTCTCGGGCGCGACGGGATTGCAGGTCATCGTGCTCGCGGGCGATGTGAGCGTTCAATTTTCCTCCGGCGCGCTCGTCGACGTGACGAGTGGGAGCGAGGTGCAAAGCGGCGCGTTTCTCGCTGCAAACCACCGCTACCTCGTGGCGGAGGATACGAGCGCGCAGTTCACTGCCGCGGGCAAGACCGCCGTTGTGACCTACTGCGGCCCCTATGCGCTCACCGCGGCCTCCACAGCCGACTATCCCGCGATGGCCGCTTCGCTCAAGACGCTGGGCCTCTTCCGCGGGTCCGACACCGCCTACGGAGAGGGCTTCGACCTTGAAAAAGCGCCGACGCGCATGGAGGCACTCATTATGCTCATCCGCATGCTCGGCGAGGAAAAGGAAGCCCTCTCCTGCACGGCTCCCTTCCCCTTTACCGACATTCCTGACTGGGCGGAATGTTACGCGGCCTACGGATATCAGAAGGGTTACACCAACGGCGTCGACGCGACGACCTTCGGCGCGACGATGAGCGCCTCTGCGGAGATGTACACGGAATTTCTCCTGCGCGCGCTGCATTACAGCTCCACCGCGCAGTCCGACATTTCGACCTCACCCGAGCGTGCGCAGGCCGCCGGCGTTCTGACCGCCGGCGAGGTAAGCGCCCTGCGCGGAACAGCCTTTCTGCGCGCGGACGTTGTCTACCTTTCCTACTACGCGCTGGAAACGAACATCAGCGGCGGCACGGCGCTGAGCGACGCGCTCGTCTCGCGGGGCGTTTTCACGGCGGACGCCTACCGTTTTTCCCGCACGATGGTCACATCCGCGCGCATCCGCTGACACGTTTTTTTCTCCCCGCCATACTATGGATTGAGATCGCCGAGCGGGCGGTCCCAATCTTCATAGGGGGTTCGTTTTATGTGCAATAACAACGGTTGCTTCGGCGGTGGCTGCTGCCTGTGGATCTTGATCCTCATCATCCTGATTTTCGCCTGCGGCGGCTGCGGCGGCGGCTGCGGCTGCAACAATGGCTGCGGCAGCGGCAACGGCTGTGGCTGCAACAACGGCTGCGGCTGCTGAACGCTTGCATAAATAAAAAAGAGGACTGCCTTTGCAGTCCTCTTTTTTGCCTCAAAACGCGAGCACGCCAAGGTGCTCGAGCAGGATCTTCAGCCCAATCAGGATGAGAATGACGCCGCCGGTCAGCTCGGCGCGGCTTTTGTAGCGCGCGCCGAACACATTGCCGACATATACCCCTGCAAGCGAGAGCACGAAGGTCGTGCAGCCGATGATCGTAACGGCAGGGACGATCTTTACCTGCAAGAAAGCAAAGGTCACGCCCACGGCCAGCGCATCGATGCTTGTAGCGACAGAAAGGAGGAGGAGCTCTTTGAAATTCACGCCCGTGAACGCCTTTTCCTCCTCCGCCTCTTCGCGGCTCTCGCGGATCATGTTGAAGCCGATGAAGGCCAGCAGGATAAAGGCGATCCAGTGGTCAAAGCGCTCGATGCTGCCGGCAAAGCGGCTGCCGAGAAAATATCCGAGCAGCGGCATAAGCGCCTGAAAGCCACCGAAAAAGAAGCCGATGCAAAGCGTATATTTTTTGTCGACCCGCTGCATGGAAAGCCCCTTGCAGACCGACACGGCAAAGGCATCCATCGAAAGCCCGATGCCAATGAGAAAAAGCTCGAAAAGCGACATAGCGGATTCCTCCAAGCAGGAAAAAATCAGGCGCACCGCCGAGCCTGAACATAAAAAACCGGACATAATCTATCACATTCTGTCGTTGCCGTCAACTCCCGCCGCCATATTCCTTCTGTACACGCCGCCATATTCTTTCTGTATATCTGCCGCAAAAATGCGCTTGGGTGCATAAAGTACATCTTGCCAATTTCATGCTGCTGTGCTAAACTGATAAAAAATCAGGAAAGGATCTCTCACCGCTATGGAGTTTTTATCGAACAAGCCTCTTCTCATCACCGATACCATTCTGCGCGATGCGCACCAGTCGCAGGCGGCAACGCGCATGACGCTGGAGGACATGCTTCCCGCCTGTGAAGTACTCGATTCCATCGGCTACTACTCCCTCGAATGCTGGGGCGGCGCCACGTTTGACTCCTGCCTGCGCTTTCTCGACGAGGACCCGTGGGAGCGTCTGCGCCAGCTGCGCGCCCACCTGCCGCACACGAAGCTCCAAATGCTTTTCCGCGGGCAGAACATCTTGGGCTATAAGCACTATGCCGACGATGTGGTCGACGAATTCTGCGCCAAGTCCATCGACAACGGCATCGATATCATCCGCATCTTCGACGCGCTCAACGACGTGCGCAACCTAGAGCAGGCCATCAAGTCGACGAAGAAGTACGGCGGTCAGGTCGAGGCGACCCTTTCCTACACCATCTCCCCCATCCACAACGAGGATTACTTCGTCAAGCTCGCCCGCGAGCTGGAGCAGATGGGCGCGGATGTGCTGTGCATCAAGGACATGGCGAACCTCCTGCTGCCGATGGACGCTTACTCCCTCGTCAAGCGCCTGAAGGAAACGGTCGATATGCCCATCCACCTGCACACGCACAACACGAGCGGTACGGGCGACATGGTCTACCTGATGGCCGCGATGGCAGGCGTCGACATGGTCGACACCGCGCTCTCCCCGCTCGCCAACGGCACCTCCCAGCCCGCGACGGAGTCTCTCGTGGCAACGCTCAAGGGCACGGTGCGCGATACGGGGCTTGATCTCGACAAGATGAGCACTGCCGCCGTCCACTTCCGCAAGGTCGCCGAGCGGCTCAAGTCCACCGGCGCGCTTGACCCGAAGGTGCTGAACGTCGACACGAACACGCTTTTGTATCAGGTCCCCGGCGGGATGCTCTCAAACCTCATCTCCCAGCTCAAGCAGGCCGGGAAGGAGGATAAGTACTACGATGTGCTCGCTGAGATCCCGCGCGTGCGCGAGGACTTCGGCTATCCCCCGCTGGTCACGCCCTCGAGCCAGATCGTCGGCACGCAGGCCGTGCTGAACGTCATCACCGGCGAGCGCTATAAGATGGTTCCCAAGGAATCCAAGGCCATGCTGCGCGGCGAATACGGCAAGCTGCCCGGCAAGGTCAGCGACGAGGTGCGCGCCAAGGCGGGCATCAAGCCCGAGGATGTCATCACCTGCCGCCCCGCCGACCTTCTGGAGCCCGAGCTGCCCAAGTACCGCGAGGAATTTAAGGACCTTGCAAAGAGCGAGGAGGATGTGCTCTCCCTTGCGCTGTTCCCGCAGGTCGCCCCCGCGTTCATCAACCGCCGCAACCTGCGCACGCCCAAGCCTCACCGCACGATGGCGCCCATCGCGCATCCCGCGGAGCACGAGCGCGCCGTTGCGCCGTTTGCCCGCAAGTAACGACAATAAAAAAGCCCTTCCGCTCGGAAGGGCTTTTTTCATGCAATTTTTCAGCGGATGAAGTTCGTCGAAACGCGCGTTTCTTTTTGGGGAAGGCCGAACTGCTCTCTTCCCAGCGCGATACTCTTCATAAGGAAGATCATGTTGCGCGCGAGCGCACGCATGGTCTGCTTTCCCTCTTCGTCCGCCTCCGCCTCGCCAGGCGTGCAGCCGTGGATACTGTTCCAATACTGGCTGGATGCAATCGGCATACCGGAGATTGCGAAGTACTTGTTGAGCTCATCGAAAGTCGCCGAGCAGCCGCCGCGGCGCGCGCAGGCAATGCTCGCGCCGACCTTCATCGTCTTGTCGAATGACGAGCTGTAGAAGAGGCGGTCGAGGCAGGCGATGAGCGTCGCGTTCGCGGAGGCATAGTAAACGGGGCTCGCCACAACAAGGCCGTCCGCCGCCTCGAACTTTGGCGCAAGCTCGTTGACTACATCGTCAAAGATGCATTTGCCCGTCTTCCTGCAGCCGTTGCAGGCCGCGCAGCCGCGCACGGCCTTGTCGCCGACGAGCACCGTTTCGACCTCCACGCCGTTCTCCTTGAACACCTTTTCCATCTCACGCAGCGCGACCGCCGTGTTGCCGTTCGCGTGCGGGCTGCCGTTGAGCAGCAGTACCTTCAAACTTTCTTTCATGGGAAGCCCTCCTTCGTATCGTTCTATTCATATGGTGTTTTTCGCCATTTGGGAAAAGAAAATCTTTGCGAGTCCTTTCCTGCCGTCTCAGTCCCGCGCGCCCCGCTCAAGCCGGCAGACGACCTCCACGTGATCCGCTCTCGGGAACATGTCCACGGCGGCGGCGCGCGTGACGGTATAGCCCAGCTCTGCAAAGCGCTTCACGTCGCGCGCCATGGTCGCGCTGTCGCAGGAGACGTACACGACCCTCTCCGGCTGCATCGCGGCGATGCTCTCCACCACGTCGGCAGCCAGCCCCTTTCGCGGCGGGTCAACGGTGATAACGTCAGGGCGCAGATGCTCCTGTGCGAGCTTTTTTGCCACGTCGGACGCGTCGCCGCAGAAGAATTCCACGTTTTTGACGCCGTTGCGCACGGCGTTTTCGCGTGCGTCGTCGATGGCCTCAGGCACGATCTCCGCGCCGAGGACTCTTTTCGCGTGATCGGAGAGCGCAAGCGTGATGGTTCCCGCGCCGCAATAGAGGTCGAGCACCGTCTCCTGCCCCGTGAGATTCGCAAATTCAATGGCCTGCGCGTACAGTCGCTCGGCCTGCGCGCGGTTGACCTGATAAAATGACGGCACGCTCAAGCAAAAGCGCTTGCCGCAGAGCGTATCCTCGAGCCGGTCTTCTCCCCAGAGCGTGCGGTAGCGGTCGCCGAGGATGACGTTGCCCTTTTTCGTGTTTGTGCCCAGCACAATGCCGCGGCACTTGGGGCAGGCGCCGCGCAAAAGCGCAACGAGCGTTTCCTCCTGCGGCAGCTCGTTTCCGTTCACGAGCACGCAGACAAGGCTCTCCCCCGCCGCGTTCGAGCGGACATAGAGGTGGCGGACAAGGCCGCGGCCCGTCTTTTCGTCATAGCCCGCGACGCGGCAGGACTGCATATATTCGCGCAGCGCCTCCGCCGCGGCGTCGGCCTCGGGCTTGACCAATAAGCAGTGCTCGCACTCGATGACCTCATGCGTGCGGGCGCGGTAAAAGCCCACCTTCCCGTCCTTCGACACGGGGTATTGCGCCTTGTTGCGGTAGCGCAGCGTATCCGCCGCGCCGAGGATCTCCTCCACCGTGACACCGCTGCCGCCGATACGCGCGAGATTATCCTGCACGCGCAGCTTTTTAAGGCGCAGCTCCTCTTCGTAGCTCATGTGACGGTACGTGCAGCCGCCGCAGCGCGGGAAGTACGGGCAGTCCGGCGTGATGCGCTCGCTCGACGGCTCGAGCGCCTCGAGCACTTTGGCAAAGGCGACGCTCTTGAGCGTCTTTAAGATGAGCACGCGGCACTTCTCGCCGCGCAGCGCGCCGTGGACAAACACCACGCGCCCGTCGATGCGCGCAACGCCCATGCCGCCCTCGCCATAGCCCTCGATGGTGACGATATGCTCCTGATTCTTGGCAAGTTCCATGGTTTTTCCCTTTCAGAAAAACCGCTTCGCGCTTGCGCGCGAAGCAGCTTTTTTCAATCTTTGCGATCAATCGCGGAAGCGCTCGATCAGGCTGATGATCTGGCCCGTGAACGCGGTAATATCCTTGTTGGGTCTTCCCTTGCAGTGCTTGGCAAGCTCCAGCAGCGACTCCGCCGCTGTGACAAGCTTTGCATAGAGATTGTCTGCGCGCGACTTCTGCGCCGTGCGCTTGCGCTCGGAAATATAGCCCTCGCTGAGCATTTCGTTCGCGGCAAGGTCGTAACATTCGGTGAACTTCGCCGCGTGCGCATGGAAGCCGAGGGAATTGAGCTCTTCGGCAAACACGGGCGCAACGTCCTCGTCACCGTGGACGACGAACACATGCGCAGGCTTCGGGTCGAAGGCCTTGATCCACTCGATGAGGTGGTCGTGGTCGGCGTGGGAGGAAAGGCCCTGGAAGTTGACGATCTTCGCCTTGACGGCGATCTCCTCGCCGAAGAGCTTGACCTTCTCCACGCCGTCGAGCAGCCTGCGGCCCAGCGTGCCGGGCGACTGGAAGCCGACGAATACGACCGCGCTGTTCGCGCGCCAGAGGTTATGCTTGAGGTGGTGACGGATGCGGCCCGCGTCGCACATACCGGAGGCAGAGATGATGACCTTGGGCGTCGTGTCCATGTTCAGCATCTTCGATTCCTCGCTCGACTCAACAAGGTTGAGGTTGGGGAAGGTGAACATGTGCGTGCCGTCCTTGACAAGCTCGAGCGCCTGCTCATCGAGATAGCCGTGCAGATCGCCGCAGAAGACGGTCGTTGCCGCCTTGGCAAGGGGGGAGTCGATGTACACGGGGAAGTTCGGCGTCGACTTGACGAGCTTCTGGTCCTTGATCTCGCGGATGAAGTACAAAAGCTCCTGCGTGCGCCCGACAGCAAACGACGGAATGACGACATTGCCGCCCTTGCCGAGCGTTTCGTCGATGATCTCGGCAAGCTCGTCGGTATAGCTCCAGACCTCGGTGTGGTTGCGGTCGCCGTAGGTCGATTCCATCACGACGTAATCCGCCTTCTTGAGGAGCTGCGGGTCGCGGATGATGGGCTGGTCGACATTGCCGATATCTCCGGAGAAGACGAGCGTCTTATGTACGCCGTTTTCTTCAAGCTCGAGCGTGATGGACGCCGAGCCGAGCAGATGTCCCGCATCGGTAAAGACCGCGCTTACGCCCTCGCAAAGCTCGACCGTTTCCTCATATTCGCAGGTCGTAACATATTTGAAAACGTCCAGCGCATCCTGCTCGGTGTAGAGCGGCTCAACGTGCTCGCGTCCCGCGCGCTGGCCCTTGCGGTTTTCATACTCCGCGTCGCTCTCCTGAATGTGGGCGGAATCGAGCAGCATGATCTTCATCAGGTCCGCCGTCACGCGCGTTGTGAGGATGCGGCCGTGAAAGCCGTTTTTCACCAGCAGCGGGATGCGGCCGGTGTGGTCGATGTGCGCGTGGGTGACGAGCAGGATGTCGATGCTGCCGGGCGCAAAGGCGAGGTAGCGGTTGTCCATCTCATCGCGTCCCTGCTGCAATCCGCAGTCAACGAGGATCTTCTTGCCGTTGATCTCCAGGCAGTGGCTCGAGCCCGTCACGCAGCGGTCGGCCCCGTAAAAGTGCAGTTTCATACGTCAGTCCTCCTTAGACCGAATGTGAAAAACTTTTTCCCCGTCCTCCGCCGTCGGAGGGCACTTTGTCTCTTTACCATGATATCTTGTCTTGCATTTTACCACAGCGGCAATGCAAAGCGCAAGCCGTGCGCGGCGCGGCGGCGGAATTTATTTACAGTCCATTCATATTGTGCGGCAAATTTTCCTTTGCATATCGTGCGGAGGGATGCTATACTTGTAGGCGTGTTATTATGCTCCCACGAAAGGAAGTTTTATGATATGGGTCTTTTTAGCAAAATGTTCGGTTCCTACAGCGACCGCGAGCTCAAGAGCATCTATCCCATCGCCGACAAGATCGAGGCGATGGCCGCTCAGTATGAAGCCATGAGCGACGCGCAGCTTCAGGCAAAGACGCCGGAGTTCAAAGAGCGCCTTGCAAACGGCGAAACGCTCGACGACATCCTGCCCGAAGCCTTCGCCACCGTGCGCGAGGCCTCCCGCCGCGTGCTGGGGCTCTACCCCTACCGCGTGCAGCTCGTCGGCGGCATCGTGCTGCATCAGGGCCGCATCGCCGAGATGAAGACCGGTGAAGGCAAAACGCTGGTGGCAACGCTGCCCGCGTACTTAAACGCCCTGACCGGCAACGGCGTGCACATCGTCACCGTGAACGACTACCTTGCCAAGCGAGACAGCGAGTGGATGGGCAAGGTGCACCGTTTCCTCGGCCTCACCGTCGGTCTCATCGTCCACGATCTCACGAGCGAGGAGCGCCGCGCGGCCTACGCTGCCGACATCACCTACGGCACGAACAATGAGATGGGCTTTGATTATCTGCGCGACAACATGGCCATCTACGCAAGCGAGCTCGTCCAGCGCGGACATGCCTTCGCCATCGTCGACGAGGTCGACTCCATTTTGATCGATGAGGCGCGCACGCCGCTCATCATCTCTGGCATGGGCGAAAAGTCCACGGAGATGTATTCCCGCACGGAAAACCTTGTACGCGGCTTCCGCAAGAAGGTCATCGCCGAGAGCGACGACAAGGAGGAAGAGGACGTCAACATCGACGCGGATTACATCGTCGATGAAAAGGCCAAGACCGCGACGCTCACCGCCCGCGGCGTGAAGAAGGCCGAGGAGTTCTTCGGCCTCGAAAACCTCTCCGATCCTGAAAACTCCACCATCGCGCACCACATCAATCAGGCCATCAAGGCGCACGGCACGATGAAGCGCGACATCGACTACGTCATCAAGGACGGTCAGGTCGTCATCGTCGACGAGTTCACCGGCCGACTGATGTTCGGCCGCCGCTACAGTGATGGCCTGCATCAGGCCATCGAAGCCAAGGAGCATGTGGAGGTCGCGCGCGAGAGCAAGACCCTTGCGACCATCACCTTCCAGAACTATTTCCGCCTTTACGGCAAGCTCTCCGGTATGACCGGTACGGCGCTCACCGAGGAAGAGGAATTTGGCACCATCTACAACCTCGATATCATCGAAGTGCCGACGAACCGTCCCCTCGCCCGTATCGACGATCCCGACGTTGTCTACAAGACCGAGGCGGCAAAGTACCGCGCCGTCATCGCGCAGGTGAAGGAGTGCCACGCCAAGGGCCAGCCCGTGCTGGTCGGCACGGTGTCGATCGAGAAGAACGAAAAGCTTTCCTACCTTCTCTCCCGCGAAGGCATCAAGCACAACCTCCTGAACGCAAAGAACCACGAAAAGGAAGCCGAGATCGTCGCGCAGGCGGGTAAGCTCGGCGCGGTCACGGTCGCAACGAACATGGCAGGCCGCGGTACCGATATCATGCTCGGCGGCAACGCCGAGTACATGGCGAAAAACGACCTGCGCAAGGCGGGCCTTTCCGACGAGCTGATTGCCGAGGCGACCGGCTACGCCGAAACGGACAATCAGGAGATCCTCGACGCGCGCGAGATGTTCGCAAAGGCGCTGGAAAAGCACCGCGAGGAGATCTCCGGCGAGGCGGACAAGGTCCGCGAGGCGGGCGGTCTTTTCATCATCGGCACCGAGCGCCACGATTCCCGCCGCATCGACAACCAGCTGCGCGGCCGTGCCGGCCGTCAGGGCGACCCGGGTGAAACGCGCTTCTACCTCTCGCTCGAAGATGACCTGCTGCGTCTTTTCGGCGGCGAGCGCATCACCAATCTGATGGAGCGCTTCAACCTCGACGAGGATACGCCCATTGAAAATAAGACGCTCTCCAAGGCCATCGAAAACGCGCAGACGAGCGTTGAGTCCCGCAACTTCCAGTACCGCAAGAGCACGCTCGAGTACGACGACGTGATGAACAAGCAGCGCGAGATCATCTACGGCCAGCGCAAGCAGGTGCTCGACGGCATGGACATCAAGCCCACGATCCTCAACATGCTTCGCTCGAGCATCGAAGGTCAGGTCGCCTTCGCCTTCGGCGAGCACGACAAGAGCGACGAGGAGCACTGCGCCGACGCGCTCAAGAGCTGCGAGGGCACCTACTTCCCGCGCGGCGCGGTGGATGCTTCCACCCTCTCCGGCCTTTCTGCCGAGGATCTGACCGAGCGCTTCTATGAGGCGGCGGAGAATTACTATGAGGCCAAGGAAGCCGCCGTCACCTCGCCCATCATGCGCGAGCTGGAGCGCGTGGTGCTGCTGCGCGTGGTCGACGAATACTGGATGGACCACATCGACGCGATGAGCGAGCTGCGACAGGCCATCCGCCTGCAATCCTACGGCAACAACAAGCCCATCGACGTTTACAAGCAGGAATCCCTCTCGATGTTTGAGGATATGATCTCCGCCATTCAGGGCGACACGGTGCGCCGCATCTTCTCCGCCCGCATCAAGACTGAGGGCGAGGTCAAGCGCGAGCGCGTGGCCGACGGCATGGTCGCCTCCACCTCCGGCGACGGCACGGTGAAAAAGCAGCCGCGCAAGGTGCAAAAGATCGGCCGCAATGACCCCTGCCCCTGCGGCAGCGGCAAAAAGTACAAGCAGTGCTGCGGCAGATGATCTGCAAAGCAGCATGATCGGAATGTAAGGGGGCTGTTCTCTTTCCCGAAGGAGAACAGCCCCCTTCCCCAAAAGGAAAGGAGGCATTTTCATGTCCTTTACCGAACACAATGTCGGCGGTCTTATTTTTGACACCTCCGACGCCATCTCCGCCGTACCCGGCGTGGTGCACGCCTTTACCACGCGCCACGGCGGCGTAAGCCCCGCCCCCTTCGACTCTCTCAACTTCGCCGACCACCACGGCGACACAAACGAGAATCTGCTCGAAAACTACCGCCGCCTCGGCGCGGCCGTCGGCTTCGACGCATCCCGCGCCGTCGCCTGCCGCCAGATCCACTCCGACCACGTCTGCGTGGCGCGCGAGGAGGACGCGGGCAAGCTCCTCTGGGATGAGCGGCTCGACGACGGCGACGCGCTCATCACGAACGTGCCCAACCTCCCCCTCTTCGCCTACGGGACGGATTGCTGCGTCATCACGCTCTACGATCCCAGCACGCGCTGCATCGGCGCGGTGCACGCGGGCTGGCGCGGCACGGCGAGCGGCATCGCGCTCAAAACGGCCGTGACGATGATGAGCTATTACGGCGCAGACCCCTACACGCTGCGCGCCGCCATCGGCCCGAGCATCGGCAAGTGCTGCTTCGAGGTCGGCGAGGACGTGGCGCACACCTTTAAGGCCCTGCTCGACCCCGCCGTTGACGAGCGCATCGAGCAGCGCGGGGAAAAATACCTCATCGACCTCAAGGGCATCAACCGCCTGTGGCTGCTGCGCGCAGGCATCGATCCTGCGCGCGTGGACGTGCACCCCGACTGCACGAAGTGCCACCCCGAGCGTTACTGGTCGCACCGCGCGATGGGCGATAAGCGCGGCGGCATGGCCGGCGTCATCTGCCTGACCGGGGAAGCGCGATGATGCGCCGCATTTCGCTTCTTTTCTGCGCGCTCGCGCTGCTTTTGTCGCTTTCGGGCTGCTGGAGCTCGGACGAGGCGGAGGAGGAAAAGGATTTCTGGGAGACGCCGTCCCCCGGCGAAACGCAGGAGGGCGCCGACAATTCGCTCACGCCCATCACGGTCTTTGCCCTGCCCTATCTTCAGAATGTAACGCTTGACCCCATCACCTGCCCGGACGGGATGCAGCAAACGGTGGGCGCGCTGCTCTACGAGGGACTTTTTGCGCTGGACGAGTCGTTCACGCCGCAAAATGTTCTGTGCAGCCGCTATGAGCACAACGACGACTGCACGTCCTTCACCTTCTATCTGCGCGAGGATGCGCGCTTTTCCGACGGCAGCAGCCTGACGGCAAGCGACGTGCTCGCAACGCTCCGCCGCGCGCAGGAGAGCGCACGCTACGGCGCGCGCTTCGCCTCCGTCGCCTCGATGCGCGCATCAAACGGCGCGCTCGTTGTAACGCTCACGCGCGGAAACAGCGCCTTCCCCGCGCTGCTGGACATTCCCATCGTGCGCGCGGGCTCCGAAAAGAACAGCGTGCCGCTCGGCACGGGGCCGTATCTCTTTGTGACGGACGGCAGCGGCGCGTGCCTCAAGCGCAGCGGCGAATGGTGGCAGAAAGCGAGCTTGCCGCTCGAGCGCATCGAGCTGCGCGAGGTCAAGGACGACGACACGGCGTCCTACCTCTTCTCCTCGCGCGAGGTGCATCTGCGCGCCGCCGACCTGACCGGCGGCGCGGGCGACCTTCGCAGTGCAAACACCGCCGTCACCGACTATGCGACGGCGAATATGATCTACCTCGGCTTCAACACGCAGCGCACGCTGCCCGGCAGCGCCGATCTGCGCGCTGCCCTCGCTGCCGCCATCGACCGTGACACTGTAGCCGCGGGTTATCTTGCAGGCCACGCCGAGAGCGCGCGCTTCCCCCTCTCACCGCGCGCCGCACTCTATCCTGAGAAGCTTTCCACAACGCTTGCAGCCCCTGCGCTCTCCGCAGCGCTTGAAGCGTCGGGCGTATCAGAGGATCATCCCCGCTCGCTCACCATTCTCGTCAGCGAGAGCGATTCGTTCAAGGTCTCCATCGCGGAGTATCTGAGCCGCGCGCTGACGGGCGGCGGCCTGAGCTTCACCGTGCGTGCGCTGCCATGGAGCGACTATCTCGCCGCGCTGGAGGGCGGAAACTTCGACCTCTATCTCGCTGAAGTCCGCCTAACGGCGGACTGGGACATTTCCTCCCTCGTCCGAACCGGCGGTGCGCTCAATTATGGGCACTACGCCGACGAACAGTGCGATGCGCTGCTTGATGCATTCCTCGCAAATGAGACGGCGCAGACCGCAAGTGCACTCTGCCGCCATCTCGGGCAGAATGCCCCCATCGCGCCCATCGTCTTCAAGACCGCATCCGTGCTGACGCCGGACGGTCTTGTCGACGGCCTGACCCCTACCGTATCCTCCCCGTTCTACGGCCTTGAAAACTGGACGGTGACCTTCGACAAGGGATAGGGGCGCAAGATCTTTGCGAAAGGAAGATAGATCATGGATGCAAACGAATACCAGAAGCGCGCAATGACGACGCTGAACCCCGCGCTTGAGAAAAAGGACGTGCTCATCAACAGCGTCATGGGGCTTTGCGGAGAGTCGGGCGAGGCGATCGACATCGTGAAGAAATGGCTGGCGCAGGGGCATACGCTCGACAAAGAGCACCTTGCCAAGGAGCTTGGCGACATTGCATGGTATCTTGCCGAGGCCGCCACCGCGCTGGACCTTTCGCTCAGCGACATTTTGCAGGCTAACCTCGATAAGCTTGAAAAGCGCTACCCTGACGGCTTTGAAACGTGCCGCTCCCTCTCCCGCGCGGCGGAGGATCTCTGAATCCTGATGTAAAAACCGACCGATGATAACCATCGGTCGGTTTTGCTTTTTATAAATGCTTCGCTGCGGCGCGTTTTTTCTTTAATACTGGCGCACCACGGCGACGACGCGGCCGAGTATCGTGCTCTCACGCCCGTCGATGGGCTGATAGTCCGGGTTTGCGGGCAGGAGCCAGACTTCGCTCCCCTTGCGCTTGAGCGTTTTGACCGTGGCCTCGTCGCCGATCAGGGCGACGACAATCTGCCCGTTCTGCGCGATGGACTGGCGGTGGACGACAACAAGATCGTCCGGCAGGATGCCGACACCGAGCATCGACTCGCCGCGCACGCGCAGGGCAAAATACTCGTCATCGTGTCCACCGGTGTCAAACGTCAGGTAATCCTCAATGCACTCCTGCGCCAGGATCGGGCTACCGGCGGCGACATTGCCGACGATGGGCACGCGGCGGCGCGAGGAAAGCTCGCCGCTCTCATCGACCTGCTGCACGGGGGCGGCAGGCGCTTCCTGCGGCTGCTTTTTGAGCGTGATGGCGCGGCCCTTGCCCGCGCTCTTTTCGATGAGCCCCATCTCCTGCAAATGCTTGATGTGGAAATGGACGGTGGAGGGCGACTTGAGCCCCAGTGCCTCGCCGATCTCGCGCACGGAGGGCGCATAGCCGTGCAAGGCGATGCTCTCTTCAATGTAATCGTACACGCGCTGCTGCATTCTGGATAATTTCTCCATCGTCGTGCGCCCCTTCCAACATTTGTTCGAATCTATGATACCACATTTTCCGTGAAATGCAACATCTGTTTCACATTTTTGTGCTGGTTTCACGTTTTTCACCTTGCAAAAATTTTTGAGATTTTTTTCGAAAACCCATTGACAATCGCCGTCAGATGTATTATTGCACTAATCACTTAATACAGTGATGCAAAGGAGGGTCACGATGGAATGGAACTTTCGCAATGACCAACCGATCTACTCCCAGCTGACGCAGCGTCTCACGGAGGCCATCGTCTCGGGCATCTACGCTCCGGGCGAAAAGCTTCCCTCGGTGCGCGAGCTGGCGCTGGAGGCCGGCGTCAACCCCAACACCGTGCAGCGCGCTCTCACGGAGCTTGAGCGCGAGGGGCTGGTCTTTTCCCAGCGCACGGCGGGACGGTTCGTCACGGAAAATGAAAACATGATCGTAAACGCAAAACTCCGCATTGCCGACGAGCGTGTGAGCGAGTTTCTTCGCTCGATGAAAACGCTCGGCTGCGGCAGGCAGGAGATCATCTCCCTCATTGAGGGAGCAAAGGAGGATGAAGAATGAGTATTTTAGAATGTAAGGCGCTCACCAAAAGCTACGGCGCCAGAGAAGCGCTCAGGAGCGTCGATCTCACGATCGAGCCGGGGCACATCGTGGGCCTCCTCGGCCCCAACGGCAGCGGCAAAACGACGCTCATCAAGCTCGCCAACGGCCTTTTGACGCCGACAAGCGGCGATATCCTGATCGACGGCAAAAAGCCGTCGCGCGCGACGAAGGCCATCGTCTCGTACCTGCCTGACCGCGACACGCTGCCCGGCTGGATGAGCATCGCGCAGGCGCTCGACTACTACGGTGACTTTTATTCGGACTTCCGCCGCGGCGTGGCCGAAGCGATGCTGATGAACCTCGGCCTTGACCGCACACAGAAGATCAAGACGCTCTCCAAGGGCATGCGCGAGAAGACGCAGCTCATCCTCACGATGAGCCGCGAGGCAAAGCTTTATCTTCTTGACGAGCCGATCGGCGGTGTGGACCCCGCGACGCGCGACTATATCCTGCGCACGATCATCGGCAATTACAGCGAGGACGCAGCGGTCATCATCTCCACGCACCTGATCGCCGATGTAGAGCAGGTGCTCGACGAGGTCGTGTTCCTGCGTGAGGGGCAGGTCATGCTCCACGAGAGCGTGGAGACCATTCGAGATGAAAAGGGCAAGAGCGTGGATGAGCTCTTCCGGGAGGTGTTCAGATGCTGAGTAAACTCATTAAGCACGAATTCCGTGCAACCAGCCGCATCATGTGGCCGGTCTTTCTTGGAATGCTGGCGCTGACGGCGCTGATGCGCATTTCTCTGCCGCTGCTGAACGGCGGCATTACCCCCTGGTTTCTTCAGCTGCTCTGTGTGTTGCTGGTCATCGGCTTCATGGTGGGTCTTGGTGCGCTGGGGCTTGCGCCGCTGGTGCTCTCCGCCGTCCGCTGGCGCGACCATGTGCTCAAGGACGAGGGCTATCTCACGCTGACGCTGCCGGTGAGCCTCCATCAGCTGCTCATCTCCAAGCTCATCGTTTCCGCCGTGTGGTACGCTGCGGCGTTCCTCGTAGGCGTTCTCTCTCTGCTGATTGCCGCCTCCGACTGGGCTTCCCTTCGCTATGTGCCGGAAAACTTCGTCGATTTCTTCACGGCATTTTCTCAGATGGACGCCTCGCTGCGCGGCCACGCGCTGCTCATTTTGCTCGAGCTGCTCGGCAACTTCGTCATGACGATCTCCGCCGCGTCGCTCGTGGTGTACGCCGCCTTTTCCATCGGCTACAGCTTCAATAAGCACAAGTCGCTCTGGACAACTGTTCTTGTGCTTGTGTTCTTCGAGGTCGCACAGTTCACCGCCATCGCCATGATCGGCGCGTTTTTCAACGCCGACCCCACGCGCTGGATGAATCTGGACGTTTACAGCGCGCCCGCGAGCGTCGAGCTGCTGCTCCTCTGGGGCATGTTCGGCGAACTGCTCTTCGCCGCAGCGGGCTACACCGTAACGTGGTACTTCACGACGAAAAAACTGAATCTCGAGTAACGCATTTCCTGAAAAAGCAGCCGCGAAGAGCCTCCGCTTTTCCGGCTGCTTTTTTGCGCCCTTTTTTTCGGCGGAATTTTCCGAAAACAAAAGATTATGTCAACCTTCAACATCTATTTCATTCGTTTGAAAGGAGTCATCTCATGCAAATCCTGACTGTTTCCGGTCTTCAAAAGACCTACACCACGCGCTTTGGCGGCAGCAAGGTCCAGGCGCTCAAAAATGTCAGCTTCACCGTTGAAAGCGGCGAATATGTCGCCATCATGGGCGAGAGCGGCAGCGGCAAAACGACGCTCTTGAACATCCTCGCCGCGCTTGACAAGCCGAGCGGCGGCACGGTGCTGCTCGGCGGCAAGAACCTCTCGGAAATTCCCGAGGAGACCGCCGCGGCCTTCCGCCGCGACAATCTGGGCTTTGTGTTTCAGGACTTCAGCCTGCTCGACACATTCTCGCTCGAGGACAACATCTGCCTGCCGCTCGTGCTCGCGGGCAAGTCGCGCACGGAGATGCGCGACCGGCTCGCGCCGCTCGCCCGCGACCTCGGCATCGAGACGCTGCTCAAAAAGTACCCCTACGAGGTCTCCGGCGGGCAGAAGCAGCGCGCCGCCGTCGCCCGCGCACTCATCACCCGCCCGCAGATCCTGCTGGCCGACGAACCGACTGGCGCGCTCGACTCCCGCTCGACGGACGAGCTTTTGAAGCTCTTTGCCGAGATCAACCATGCGGGGCAGACGGTCGTGATGGTCACCCACTCCGTGCGCGCGGCGAGCTGCGCCTCGCGCGTGCTGTTCCTGCGCGACGGCGAGGTCTCGCTCGAACTCACGCGCGGCAAGGACACGGATTCTCAGTTCTACCAGCGCATCGCCGACGCGCAAACACAGCAGCAGACGGGAGGCGAGTGCGCATGAAGCCCACCTTTTACCCCCGTCTTGCGTGGATGGGCATTAAGAAAAACGCAAGGCTTTATGTGCCCTACCTTCTCTCCTGCGCGTTCATGGCAGCGATGCAGTATGTCATCGCGTACCTCGCCGCCACGCCCGCGCTTTATACGGTCAACGGTAAGGTGAACGGCTCCGGTACCTCTGCGGTCGCAATGACGATGAACCTCGGCTCGTTCGTCGTATCGGTATTCATCGCGCTGTTTCTTTTCTACACAAATAGCTTTCTCCTGCGCCGCCGCAAGAAGGAATTTGGCCTCTACAGCGTGCTCGGCATGGATCGCGGCGCGCTCGGCACGATCCTCTTCTGGGAAACGCTCATGGCCGCGGCGTTCACGCTCGTCGCGGGGCTTGGCTTCGGCGTGCTGCTCTCCTATGTTTCGCAGGCGGTGCTGCTGCGTCTGCTCGGTCTCCCCATCGTCTCGTTCTCAATAAGCTTGAGCGCGCTCAGGCAGTGCGCCGTCACGTTTGCCCTCATCTTCGCGCTGCTCTATGCACGCGGTGTGCTGTCGCTCAGGCACGCGCAGGGCGCGGCGCTGCTGAAAAGTGAAAACGTCGGCGAGAGGCCGCCGAAATCGCAGTGGCTGCTCGTCATCCCCGGCCTTGCCCTGCTCCTTGGCGCGTACTATATCGCCGCGACGATCAAGGACCCCGTGGCGGCGATCCTGCTCTTTTTCGTCGCGGTCATCATGGTCATTCTATCGACGTATCTTCTCTTCATCTCCGGCAGCGTGACGCTCTGCCGCACGCTCCAGAAAAACGAAGCGTTCTACTACAAAAAGCGCAACTTTGTTTCCCTCTCGTCGCTTACCTACCGCATGAAGCGCAACGGCGCAGGCCTTGCTTCCATCTGCATCCTCTCCACAATGGTGCTCGTGATGCTTGCCTCGACAGCGAGCCTCTATTTTGGCGCGGAGGATGCGATCAGCACCCTCGCCTCTCAGAATCCCTACTGGCAGGCTGACGAAATGGCAGAAATTCGTGCCGAATTCTTCTCGCTCTACGGCAGTCTCTTCTTCCTCGGCATCCTGCTGAGCGTCGTCTTCCTCTTCGCAACGCTTCTGATGCTCTACTACAAGCAGGTCGTCGAAGGCTACGAGGACGCCTCGCGCTTTGCCATCATGCAGCGCGTTGGCATGACAAAGCGCGACATCCGCGAGAGCGTGAACGCGCAGATGCTGCTCATCTTCCTGCTGCCGCTCGCAGCGGCGGCGCTGCACCTTGCCTTTGCCCAGCCGATGGTCTGGCAGATCCTACAGCTTTTTGGCATCCAGAACCTGAAGCTCTTTCTCGGCGTAACGGGCACGGCGCTGCTCATCTTCGCGCTGCTTTACTGCGCGATGTATCGCCTGACCTCGAATGCCTACTACCGTATCGTCAGCACACAAAACGCCTGACCGAAACGGAATTTCCATGAAGCGGCAGCGGCAAAAAATCCCGTCTCACCTGAGACGGGATTTTTTAGGCTTAACTAACGCTGCGCCGTAAAAGCTATGCTATTTTACTCTTTTACTTGCCCGCGTACTCGACCAGCATCTCGAAGAAGTTCAGGCAGGTCTCATAGTCGCACAGGGCCTTTTCGGGGGTCTTGGTGTAGAGCACGAACTTGCAGTCATTCTCGGGGTGGAACTGCACGCCGAGGCAGAACGTCTTATCCTGACGCTCGACCGCCTCGATGATCTCCACACCGTCGATCGTCGCCGTGCTGACGACGGTGAGGTTCGTGCCCTCAACGCCGCCGACCGCCTGGTGGTGCCAGGAGGAAACGTTCTTCAGCTCCGTGGAGCCGACGATCTTATAGAGCCACTTGGAGGCGTCCTTATTGATGACCACATCGTGGCGGGCATAGGTGCGGTTCGGCGCGCCGGCGGGCATTCTGTGCGAGTCGTTGTAGGTCGCGCCCTGCTCCTTATAGTAGTTGGGAATATCCTGGATGAACGTGCAGCCGGAGACGATGGACATCACCTGCTCGCCGCGGCATACCGCGAACGTCGGCACGTCTTTTTCAAGGCAGTAGGCCATGAGCATGTAGTCGGAGATATCGCGCGTGGCGTTGATCTCTTCGCCCTCGTTCTTTTCCTTCTCGGGGACCTTGAACAGGGACGGGCTGACATCCTCGCCGCCGGTGAAGAACACGCCGTCGATGGCCTTCATCACGCTGCTGACGTTACTGGTGGAGATGTCCTGCTTCTTCACCATGTCGGCGTAGGTCTGCTTGAGCATGCCGCTCTCTTCCAGATACGCAGACTCGATCTTGCCCTCGGCGTCATACTTCACAGCCGTGCTCGTCACCTGATCGAGCTCGACGGGGATCGCGCCGACGGTCTTGAAGATCGTCTTATGAGAGTCGTAATCCTGGCCGTTATAGGACCAGCTGATTCCGATGACCGGCTTGTCCGCGATCGCCGCGGCATTCTTGAGCATCTGCTCGAGCATCGCCATGGTCACGGGCTTGGCGGCCTCGTAGGTGAGTCCGTCCATCAGGCCGGACCAAACGGCCATATCGTCATAGTCGGCAGGCCACGCGCTCAGAAGCGCCTTGTCCATGCCGGTGCTGCGCAGGACCATCGCGGCCGCTTCCAGCTGCGTAACCGCCGCGTCGGGGGCAAAGCTGTCCTTGCTGACGCCGTTGACGATCCCCTTGGAATAGGCGAGGTTGATCGCGCCCTCATATTTGCTGCTCTCGGCAATATCCTTGAAGGCGCTCGTTTCCTTTGCGCTCGTCTCTGCCTGCGCGGAGAGGCCCATATTCTTGATGACCTCCTGCGTCACCTCGGCACGGGTCAGCGAAGAGCCGGTATCATTTGCGAAGGCAGTGGCAGAGAGACTGAACACAAGAATAAGCGCCATGATCAGGGACGTTGCTTTCTTAGACAATCTTTTCATACAAATTCTCCTCCTTCGATATTTGGCGGCACCAGCGCACCGCTATATCGTCATGATATCGAGCGAAAGCAAAAATAGCAAGTTCAAGTTTCAGATATCTGCATTTTTAGCCACTGCATACAACACATTGACCGTTCTCCACGTATAAAATGCACAATTCTTTTTTCATTCCTGCATTTTCACTTTTATTCCGGCAGGGCACAACGCGTCCTTCGCCCTTGTTTTTGCGGCAAAAACAAGGTATACTATGAAAAGCGGCATCCGCTAAAATGCTTCATCTTATTCAGGAAGGACGATTCTATGGATATCAAATTTTCCGGTTCGGACGCAAACGGCTTTCAGTTCGACCAGAACGCCGCGCCCAAGCCCAAGCGCGAGCGCAAACCCAGAAAGTCGATCGGCAGCAAAGGCGGCCGCATCGCGGTCAATGTGCTCGTCACGCTGCTCGTCGGCGCGGTCTTTTTCTATCTTGAACTGCCCGCCATCAACCTGCACGCCGAGGAGTTTTACGGCTTTGCACTGCTGCTGTGCTTCACCTACTGCATCTGCTCGCTTCTGACCTCCGGCTTTCAGGGCACGGGCGCGAAGGGCTACTTCACCTTCGTCAAAAAACAGTGCACCGTGCCGTTTTTCGCTGCAGCGCTGCTTGTTGTCACAGCGCTTATCGGCGCGCTGATGTCCTGGGTCGTGCTGCGCGCGAAGGACTATCAGGCGCTGCTGCCCATTGAAAGCGGCAGCTTCACCGAGGAGATCGCGGAGGTCTCCTACGACCGCATCCCCATGCTCGACCGCGACAGCGCGCAAAAGCTCGGCGACCGCAAGCTCGGCGAGCTTGCCGACATGGTTTCGCAGTTCGAGGTCGCCGAGGACTACACGCAGATCAACTACCACGGCCGCCCCGTGCGCGTTACGCCGCTTCGCTATGGCGACATCATCAAGTGGTTCAACAACCGCTCCGAGGGTCTTCCCGCCTACCTTGTCATCGACATGGTGACGCAGAACGTCGACGTGGTGCGCCTTGAAGACGGCATGAAGTACACGACCGCCGAGCATTTTTCGAGAAACCTCTACCGCCATCTGCGCTTTGCCTACCCGACCTATATGTTCGAGGAGCCGGTCTTTGAGATCGACGAAGACGGCACGCCCTACTGGGTCTGCGCCAAAAAGGAAAAGACCATCGGCCTTTTCGGCGGCACGGACAACCACGGCGCGGTGCTTGTCAACGCCATCACGGGCGAGAGCGAATACTATGAAGAGCCTCCCGCATGGGTCGACCATGTCTATTCCGCCGAACTCATCATCGAGCAGTACGACTACTACGGCCAGTACCACAACGGCTTCTGGAACTCCATCTTCGGCCAGCGCGACGTGACCGTTACAACGTCCGGTTACAACTACCTTGCCGAGGGGGACGATGTTTACCTCTACACGGGCGTGACGAGCGTGGGCGGCGACGAGAGCAACATCGGCTTCCTGCTTTCCAATCAGCGCACGAAGGAGACAAAGTACTATCCCTGCGCGGGCGCGACGGAATACAGCGCGATGGACAGCGCCAAAGGTCAGGTGCAGAACCTGCGCTACACCGCGACCTTCCCGCTGCTTCTGAACATCGCCGACCAGCCGACCTACTTCATGGCGCTCAAGGACGCGAGCCAGCTCGTCAAGATGTACGCGATGGTCAACGTCAGCCAGTACCAGATCGTCGCCACCGGCGCAACCGTTGCCGACTGCGAGGCGAACTACCGTCAGATGCTGCTCAAAAATAACCTCATCTCCAACGATCAGAGCGAGATCGACGTCACGCCGAGCGACTACAGGAGCGTCGAAGGCACGATCGATGAGATCCGCACGGCTGTCGTAAACGGCAACAGCATCTATTTCCTGCGCTTTGCCGGGAACGACACCTTCACCGTTCGCATGAGCGCGGCGGAGGTCGCTTACGCGCCGCTGCTGAATGTCGGCGATCAAGTGTGCGTCTACTTCCGCGACGGCTATGTGACGGAGAACTGGATCGATGCGACGGACGTGACGCTCTCGGACGGTAGCGCCCAGAGCGCACCGCCCACGGAGACGACGGAGAGCGAGCCGGGTGAGGAGAATTCCGATCTTGCGGACGGGCAGGACACGGTTTCTCCGCAGCCGTAAGGCAGCGATCTTCTCTCATATTACGGATTTTAATGGGGGCGGAAACGCCCCCATCTCTTTTTGGAATGGATTGCACAAAAATGCAAGATTATGGGCAGTTTTTCTCAGTATAACCGCCACTTTGAAAGACGTCTTGCACTGTTTTAATATGTTTTATTAAAATAGCGAAACTTTTTTATGTTTTTTTCTGCTAAATGCACAAAAAGAAAGAATGATTTTCTTACACAGCGCCAATGGCGTTTTGCTTGAGAATTTTTTCCTTCGGTGATACACTTATAGACAAGATGGCTGAACCATCAAGCCCTGTAACGCAGGGTAAATTTAGAGGAGGCTACTTATCATGAACGCTTACATTGAGAGAGTTCTTGCCGAGAC
>URCK01000019.1 GCA_900546295.1 uncultured Eubacteriales bacterium
ACAGTGGGGGTAGTAGGTCTCACATTAGGTGGCATTTTGGGTGGTTTAGCTGCCGTCGGCACGGTGGGGGAGAGCGCGCTGCTCGGCAATTATGTGACGGTCAACCACGATCTTGGCTTTTCAACGCTCTATGCCCATTGCAGCGCCATCGCGGTGAGCGCGGGGCAGCGCGTCCAAAAAGGAGAGGTCATCGCGTCGGTCGGTGCCACCGGCAACGCCACGGGGCCGCACCTGCACTTTGAAGTGCACGACGGCGGGCAGTATCTCAATCCCATCTACTATGTTGTTTCCTGAGCGCGGCGTACACGTTTCGGCAAGCTTTTTTCTGCTTGCCGCCCTTGCGCTGATCGTCAGCCCTATGGAGATCGCCGCGTCCGTTCTCTTGGCGGCACTGCTGCACGAATGCGGGCATCTTCTCGCGCTGAAAGCCTTCCGTGTGCCCGTTGAGGGGCTGCGTCTCACGGCGCTGGGCGCGGAGCTGTATGCGCGCGGAGCGCGGAGGCTCTCCTATGCGCGTGAGCTTGTCGTCACGCTCGCGGGCTGCAGCGCGAACCTCGCCTGCGGCTTTCTGACGGCCCTTGCCGCGCGGCGGCTTTCGTGGGAGGGGGGCTTTCTTTTCGCGGGCGCGCATTTTCTGCTGGCGGCCTTCAACCTGCTGCCCATCCCGCCGCTCGACGGCTCGCGCGCGTTCACGCTGTTGGTGTCGTTTTTCTTCGGCCCGGCGGCGGGAGACGCGGCCGCCGCGGTCACGGGGCTTTTCTTCGCGCTCGCGCTCGTGGGGGCGGGGATCTACATCGCGGCGGAAACGGGCGGGGGCGTTCTTTTTCTGCTCGCCTCGCTCGCGCTGTCTTTCGGCCTTTTCCGGCAAGTGAGGCTTGCGAAACGGGAGAGAAAAGTGTAAGATAGCTGAAAATGGTTTCTTATGCCCATTTTCGGCTATCTTATTTCTATTTCGACACAAGGGAGAACACTGTGGATAAAAAACTTGAACGCATCCTGCCGCGCGTGCAGAAGCCCGCGCGCTACGTCGGCGGGGAATTCAACGCCGTGATGAAGGACAAGAGCAAGGTCGATACGCGCGTCGCCTTCTGCTTTCCCGATACCTATGAGATCGGCATGTCGAACCTCGGTATGCGCATCCTCTACGGCGTGATGAACAACATGGAGGGCGTGTGGTGCGAGCGCTGCTTTGCCCCCTGGGGCGACATGGAGCAGGAGATGCGTCAGGCGAACATC
This sequence comes from uncultured Eubacteriales bacterium, assembly GCA_900546295.1. Classification (GTDB taxonomy): domain Bacteria; phylum Bacillota; class Clostridia; order Oscillospirales; family Oscillospiraceae; genus Hominicoprocola. The sequence goes on from URCK01000019.1 coordinate 1,237, forward strand.
CCGCTCTATGCGCTCGAATCCTTCGATCCCATCCGCGATTTTGACATCATCGCCTTTTCCGTCGGCTACGAAATGGCCTTCCCCGCGATGGTCAATATGCTCGACCTTGCGGGCGTTCCGCTGCACGCAAGCGAGCGCACGGCGCTCACGCCGCTCGTCGTCGCGGGCGGCACGGCAATGTACAACTGCGAGCCCATCGCCGACTTCATCGATCTTGCCTTTATCGGCGAGGGTGAGGAGATGGACGTGGAGCTGATCGAGCTGCACCGTCAGGCGCGGCGCGAGGGCTGGAGCAAGCACGACTTCCTCGTGCGCGCAGCGCAGATCCGCGGCATCTATGTGCCGGGCCTTTACGACGTCGATTACAACGACGACGGCACGGTGAAGTCCATCACCGCCAAGGAGGGCGCGCCCAAAACGGTGCTCAAGCGCATCGTTGAGAATATGGACGAGGCGTATTATCCCACAAAGACCATTGTTCCCTCGACCGAGATCGTGCAGGACCGCGTTTCGCTCGAGCTGTTCCGCGGCTGCATCCGCGGCTGCCGCTTCTGTCAGGCGGGTTATGTCTACCGCCCGGTGCGCAATCGCTCGGAAAAGCTCCTGCGCGACTATGCCATCGAAGCGGTCGAGGATTCCGGCTATCAGGATATGACCCTCTCCTCGCTCTCGACGTCAGACTATCCTCATCTTGTCGAGCTGTGCGACGATCTGGAGGATTTCTGCGCCCAGCGCCACCTGACGCTCGCGCTGCCGTCGCTGCGCGCCGACAACTTCTCCATGGCGCTGATGGAGAGACTGCAAAAGGGCAGGAAGACGGGCCTTACCTTCGCGCCAGAGGCGGGCACGCAGAGATTGCGCGACGCCATCAATAAAAATCTCACGGAAGAGGACCTGCTCGCCTCCTGCCGCCGCGCCTTCGCCGGCGGCTACAGCGCGGTCAAGCTCTACTTCATGCTCGGCCTGCCGACGGAGACGGACGAGGACGTGCTCGGCATCGCCAAGATCGCAGATGACGTCTGGCAGGTCTGGCGCGACAGCACGCCCAACCGTTCGCGCGGCGTGCGCATCACGGTCTCGACTTCATGGTTCGTGCCGAAGCCGCACACAGCTTTCCAGTGGGAGCCGCAGATATCCATCGAGGAGTACGAGCGCCGCGTCAAGCTTCTGCGCGGAGCCATCCGCTCTAAGGCCATCCACTATAACTGGCATCCCTCGCCCACGAGTTTTATGGAAGCGGTCATCTCCTGCGGCGACCGCCGGCTGGGCCGCGTCATCGAGACGGCGTGGCGCAAGGGCGAAACGCTCAGCGCGTGGGAGGATTACTTCCAGCTTGAGCGCTGGATGGAGGCCTTTGAAGAGTGCGGCCTCGACCCGCATTTTTACGCCAACCGCCGCCGCAGCGAGGATGAGATCCTGCCGTGGAGCATGATCTCCACCGGCGTGTCGCCCGCCTACTTCAAGCGCGAGCACGCGCTGGCGTTTGAGGGCATGACCACGCCCGACTGCCGCACGCACTGCAACGCCTGCGGCGCAAACTGCCTTGTGGGAGGAACGTGCAATGTCTAAGCTGAGATTGATCTTCGTCAAGGAGCAGCAGGCATCCTATATTTCGCATCTCGACGTGATGCGCACCTTCCAGCGCGTGTTCCCGCGCGCGGGACTTTCCATCAAGCACTCCAACGGCTTCCACCCTCATCCCATTTTGTCCATCGTGCTGCCGCTGCCCGTGGGACAGTCGAGCGAGTGCGAGATCCTGGACTTTGAAAGCGTGGAGGAGAGCACCGGCGAAGGCGTCGCCGAGGCGCTCAACACCGGTATGCCCGCGGGGCTTCGCGTGCTCGACTGCTATGCCGCCTCGCGCCCCGTGCGCGAGATGGCGCTGCTGCGCGCGCGCTTTGAGATGGAATACGACAACGGCGTGAGCGAGGACGCCTGCGAGCGCATCCGCGCGCTTTTTGCGCAGGAGGAGGTTTTTGTCGAAAAGCGCACGAAGCACAAGGGCATGACCGAGCTGAACATCGTGCCGCTCATCCATTCGCTCACGCTGACGGAGGAGACGGGGGTGATCGTGGCCGATGCCATCGTCGCCGCGCAGGACCCGGGACTCAACCCTGCGCTCATCGGCGCGGCCGTCGCGCGGCACCTTCCCGAGATCGCGCCGGACTTTGTCCGCGTGCGCAGAAAAGAGGTCTACGACAGGGAAATGAACATTTTTCGCTGATGCGAGCAGATTTTTTCCCTTTTTGTAAAAAATGCTTGCAATTCATCCTGCCGTATGATATGCTACCATAGCTTGAAAAGGGCGGTCCTCTGCCGTGCGCGGGTGAAAGAATCCCGAAAGCGCCACAGAAAAGCGGTCAAGAACGCCTATAAATAGGAGGAAATTACCCATGGATCTCATCAAAGAGCTCGAATCCCAGCAGCTGAAGAAGGAAATGCCCGTCATCAACGTCGGCGATACCGTCCGTGTTCATGTCAAGATCAAGGAAGGCTCCCGCGAGCGTATCCAGGTCTTCGAGGGCATCGTCATCGCGAAGAAGCACGGCGGTCTTGAGGAGACCTTCACCGTTCGTCGTCTCGCCTACGGCGTCGGCGTGGAGAAGGTATTCCCCGTCCACTCCCCCCTCATCGAGAAGGTCGAGACCGTGCGCAGCGGTTATGTTCGCCGCGCCAAGCTCTATTACCTGCGCGGCCGCGTCGGTAAGGCTGCCAAGATCCGCGAGAAGCTGTAAGACAGATTCTTTGAGAACAAAAAAGCGTGGTTTTGTAAACCACGCTTTTTTTGTTGCCTTTTGTGAAAATCGTGATAAAATAAATAAATTAGAGAATCAGGCGCTTTTCGCCGTGTCAGGGAGAGATAGACCATGGACGAATTTGATCAGAAATTGGATATTCACGAGGAAAGCAGCGAGGAGATCGTGGAAAAGATCCCCGGGCGCGACGTGTATGAAACGATCTCGTCGCTTGTCTCGGCGCTGCTTGTCGTCACGCTGGTGTTCACCTTTGTTGTGCGCTTGATGGGCGTTTCCGGCCCGTCGATGATCCCGACCTTACAGGACGGCGACCGCCTGCTCGTGGTGAATTCGCTGCTTTGCGGCGAGTATGAAGTCGGCGATATCGTCATTGCGCGCAAGGAGAGCTTCGACGCGCAGCCCATCGTCAAGCGCGTGATCGCGACCGAGGGGCAGACCGTTGACATCGACTTCAACCTCGGACGCGTCTATGTGGACGGCGTGATGCTCGAGGAGGATTACATCAACGACCTCACCTACCGCGAGGAGGGCACGCTCTTCCCCCTCACCGTTCCGGAGGGAGAAGTCTTCCTGCTCGGTGACAACCGCAACCACTCCAACGACAGCCGCGACTCCTCGCTCGGCACGGTGGATACGCGCCTTCTCATCGGCAAGGCGGTGTTCCTCGTCTTCCCGGGGCGTGATTACCTGACCGAACAGCGCGAATTTGGCCGCATCGGTCTTCTGAAATAAAGGAGAGTGTACCATGCAGCTTGAAAGTTTAAGCTGGTTTCCCGGCCACATGACCAAGACCCGCCGCATGATCGCCGCGGAGCTCGGCAATGTGGACGCGGTGTGCGAAATATTGGACGCGCGCATCCCCATGAGCAGCCGCAACCCCGATGTGGATGAGCTGACGGCGGGCAAGCCCCGCCTCGTCGTTCTGAACCGCGTCGATCAGGCGGACCCCGAAATGACAAAAAAGTGGGCGGCGTATTTCCGCTCGCTCGGCTATGCCGTCATCGAAACGGACGCCAAGCAGGGCGGCGGCGTGAAGCAGTTTTCTTCCGCCGTGCGCACGCTCCTGCGCGAGAAGATCGCCTCTTACGAGGCCAAGGGGCAGGTCGGGCGCGTGCTGCGCGTGATGGTGCTCGGCATCCCGAACGTCGGCAAGTCGACCTTCATCAACAAAGTCTCCGGCCGCAAGAGCGCCAAGGCGGAGGATCGTCCGGGCGTCACGCGCACGAAGCAGTGGGTGCCCGTCGACAAGACGCTCGAGCTGCTCGACACGCCGGGTATCCTGTGGCCGAAGTTTGAAGACAGCTCCGTCGGCATCCGCCTTGCCTTCACCGGCGCCATCCGCGACGAGGTCGTCGACATTGAGGAGCTTGCCATGCGTTTGATGGACTACCTCGGCAAGAATTATCCCAAGGCCATCGAGGAGCGCTACAAGCTCACCGTCTCCGAGGAGGACGACGGCTACGCGCTGCTCGAAAAGGCGGGGCGCAAGCGCGGATTTTTGATCTCCGGCGGCGAGGTGGACACCGAGCGCATGAGCCGTATTCTGCTCGATGAATTCCGCGGCGGCAAGCTGGGACGCTTTACGCTTGAGCTGCCGCCCGAGGGGGAGAGCGCATGAGCGTCGACCTGCATTATGAGGCACAGGCCCGCGCGGCGGGCCATGCTTTTGTCTGCGGCGTGGACGAGGCAGGCGCGGGGCCGCTGATGGGGCCTGTGTACGCCGCCGCCGTTATCCTGCCGGAAAACTGTGAGATCGAGGGGCTGAACGACTCGAAAAAGCTGACGGAGAAAAAGCGCGAAGCGCTTTTTCCCGTTATTTTTGAGAAGGCTGCCGCCTGCGCCGTCGCGTCCGTCGACGCAAGCGAGATCGATGCGACGGACATTCTGAGCGCACGCATGAAGGCGATGCAGCTCGCCATTGACGCGCTGGAGATCCCGGCGGACTACGCGCTCATCGACGGCAACCGCGACCATGGCGCGTCGGCGCGCATCACCACGCCGCACGAGCTGATCGTCGGCGGGGACGGCGTGAGCCTTTCGATCGCCGCGGCGAGCGTGCTGGCAAAGGTCAGCCGTGACCGTTATGTGGTCGAGGTGCTGGACCCTCAGTACCCCGAGTATCAGTTTGCCAAGCACAAGGGCTACGGCACAAAACTCCACTATGAAATGCTTGATCGGTACGGTCCCAGCCCCGTGCACCGTAAGACCTTCCTCAAAAAGTGGGAGGCGCGGCGATGAGCACCAAGCAGGACGGCGACTGGGGCGAGGCGCTGGCCGCGGAATATCTCGAAGCGCACGGCTGCCGCATCGTGGAAAGAGAGTGGCGCTGCCGCTTCGGCGAGATCGACCTCATCGCCGAAAAAGACGGGATGCTCCTCTTTGTCGAGGTCAAGCTGCGCAGCAATTTGCGCTACGGGATGCCGCGCGAATATGTCACGGCGAAAAAGCAGGAAAAGCTGCGCGCCGCGGCGCTGCTTTATCTCAGTATGCACGGCCTTGACGCGCCCGCCCGCTTCGATGTGGCGGAGGTCTACACCGACGCGCACCACAGCGCGCGCTCCACGCGCATCGAGTACATCGAAAACGCATTTTAACTTGAGAAAAGAAGGGAGGCCGGCGATGGCTCTATACGCGATCGGCGATCTGCACCTGTCGCTCGGCACGGACAAGCCCATGGACGTGTTCGGCCCGAAATGGGCGAACTATGTCGAGCGCATCCGCGAAAATTTTTCGGCGCTGCACGAGGATGACGTCATCGTGCTGGCGGGCGATATCTCCTGGGGAATGTCGCTCGAGCAGTCGCTGCCTGATTTTCAATTTATCGACGCGCTGCCGGGGAAAAAGCTCCTCCTGAAGGGCAACCACGACTACTGGTGGGGGACGGCGGCGAAGATGAATCGCTTTTTTTCAGAGCACGGGCTTACGACCTTCGACATCCTCTACAACAACGCCTTTTTCTACGGCGACCACGCCATCTGCGGCACGCGCGGCTGGTTTTACGAGGAGGATGCGGCGGGAACGCACACGGGCAAGATGCTCGCGCGCGAGGCGCTGCGGCTGGAAGCTTCGCTCAAGGCGGCGGAGGGCAGGCCCATCTTCTGCTTTCTGCACTATCCGCCCATCTATCAGGGCTATCAGTGCCCCGAGATGCTTGAGCTTCTCGATAAGTACGAGGTCGAGCGCTGCTATTACGGGCATCTGCACGGCTATACGCACCGCCGTGCCTTCGAGGGGCGGCGCGAAAAAACTGACTATGCGCTCATCTCGGCGGATTATGTCGGCTTTCAGCCGGTGAAAATTTACGATTAGGTCAAAAATTGATGCAAAAAAGGGTGGAAATCCAAAGAAACGTATGCTATAATACCACTTTGCAAAAGCATCATTATCATAATATATGATGTCAATACGGAGGAAAAAGAAATCATGACTGTCAAAAATGTTGAAAAGCTGGAAAAGAGCAGAGTCGCGGTGACCGTTGAGGTCGGCGCGGAGGAATTCGAAGCCGCCGTTGCCAAGGCCTACACCAAGGCTCGCAGCAAGCTCAGCATTCCCGGCTTCCGCCCCGGCAAGGCCCCCCGCAAGATGATCGAAAAGCTCTATGGCGCGGGTGTTTTCTACAGCGATGCTGTTGATATCGTTCTGCCCGAGGCATATACGCAGGCCATCGGCCAGAGCGGCCTCAATGTCGTCGGCTATCCCGAGATCGAGATCGTGGACGATAAGATCGACGAGAACGGCTTTACCTTCAAGGCGACCATCGCCGTGTATCCCGAGGTCAAGCTCGGCGAGTACAAGGGCCTGACCGCCGAGAAGGAAGAGGTCAAGGTCAGCGCTGACGACGTCAAGGAGCGCCTGAACGAGATGGCCGAGCGCAACGCCCGCCTTGTTTCCGTGGACCGCAAGGCCAAGAAGGGCGACATTGCCGTCATCGACTTCGAGGGCTTCGACAATGGCGAGGCATTCGAGGGCGGCAAGGGCGAGAACTACGAGCTTGAGCTCGGTTCCGGCAGCTTCGTTCCCGGCTTTGAGGATCAGGTCATCGGCATGAAGGCCGGTGATGAGAAGGATCTCGACATCACCTTCCCCGAGGATTACCATGCGGACCTCGCCGGCAAGAAGGTCGTCTTCCACGTCAAGGCCAAGGAGATCAAGTGCAAGGAGCTGCCCAAGCTCGACGACGATTTCGCCAAGGACGTGTCCGAGTACGACACGCTCAAGGAACTCAAGGACAGCATCAAGCGCGAGATCACCGAGCAGCGTGAGCAGGCCGCGAAGTTCGCGATCGAGAGCAGCCTCATGGAGAAGGTCGCCGAGGGCATCGAGTGCGACATCCCCGACGCGATGATCGAAGAGCAGTGCGCTCGCTTCCTCGATGACTTCAAGCAGCGTTTGCAGGCGCAGGGCATCCCCTACGACCAGTACTGCAAGATGACCGGCATGAACGAGGAGAAGTTCATGGAGGACGGCAAGGAGCCCGCAATGCGTCAGGTCCGCATGGATCTCGCCGTCAACGCCATCATCAAGGAGGAGAACCTTGACGCGACCGACGAGGAAGTGGAAAAGCAGTACGCCGACCTTGCCGAGAAGTACAGCATGGACGTGGGCGAGCTGAAGAAGTACCTTGATGAGATGAGCGTCCGCGCCCAGCTCATCCGCGACAAGGCCATCAACCTCGTGGTCGACAGCGCCAAGATCGAAAAGAAGAAGGCTGCCAAGAAGGAAGCCGAGGCTGAATCCACCGAGGGCGAGGAGAAGCCCGCCAAGAAGACCGCTGCCAAGAAGACGGCCAAGAAGGAAGAAGAAAAGGCTGAATAAGCGGCAAACCGGCCATAATAGAAAGAACGAGTCGATCAACCACAAATGCCAGCCATTTGTGGTTGATCGCGTACATACCAACTTTTTGAACAGGGTATGAACAAGGAGGTTACCAAGATGAGTTTAGTCCCTTACGTCATTGAACAGACCAACCGCGGCGAGCGCTCCTACGATATTTTCTCGCGCCTGCTGGAAGACCGTATCATCTTCCTCGGCGAGGAGGTCAACGACGCGACCGCGAGCCTGATCGTTTCGCAGCTGCTGTTTCTCGAGGCCAAGGACCCCGACAAGGACATCCAGCTCTATATCAACTCCCCCGGCGGCAGTGTGACGGCCGGCATGGCGATCTACGATACCATGCAGTATATCAAGTGCGACGTGTCCACCATCTGCGTGGGCCTTGCCGCCAGCATGGGCGCCTTCCTGCTCTCTTCCGGCACGAAGGGCAAGCGCATCGCGCTGCCGAACGCGGAGATCATGATCCACCAGCCCTCCGCAGGTACGCAGGGCAAGGTGACCGACATGGAAAGCGACGTGGAGCACTTCCTGAAGATCAAGCAGCGCCTGAATAAGATCCTTGCCGAGAACACCGGCAAGACGCCCGAGCAGGTCAAGCTCGACTCCGAGCGCGACCACTGGATGAGCGCTGACGAGGCGCAGGAATACGGCCTTGTGGACAAGGTCATTTACAAAAGATAAGGAATTTCGTATATGAGTGACGATAGGAAAAAAGAACTTCGCTGCTCGTTCTGCGGTAAGAGCGAGCACGAAGTGCACCGCATGATCCAGGGCTCGGGCGTGCGCATCTGCGACGAGTGTGTGCATCTGTGCATGGAGGTGCTCGAGGACGGCTACGAGACCCATGAGGGGCTGGAAGCACCCGAGGCCATCCCCACGCCGCGCGAAATTCGCGAGGTGCTGGACCAGTATATCATCGGGCAGGAGGCGGCCAAGGTCGCGCTGTCCGTATCCGTTTACAACCACTATAAGCGCATCTTCTTCGGCGGCGACGACGAGGTGGAGCTGCAAAAGAGCAACATCCTCCTCCTCGGCCCCACCGGCAGCGGCAAGACGCTCTTCGCCCAGACGCTTGCCCGCATCTTAAAGGTGCCCTTCGCCATCGCCGATGCGACGACCCTCACCGAAGCGGGCTACGTCGGCGACGATGTGGAAAACATTCTGCTGCGTCTGCTTCAGGCGGCGGATTACGACGTGGAGCTTGCCGAGCGCGGCATTGTCTACGTCGATGAAATCGACAAGATCGCCCGCAAGAGCGAGAATACCTCCATCACGCGCGACGTTTCCGGCGAGGGCGTACAGCAGGCGCTTTTGAAGATCGTCGAGGGCACGGTCGCCAATGTCCCGCCGCAGGGCGGGCGCAAGCATCCGCATCAGGAGTTCATCCAGATCGACACGCACAACATCCTCTTCATCTGTGGTGGTGCATTCGAGGGTCTTGAGAAGATCATCGAGAGCCGTCTTGACCGCAAGTCGATGGGCTTCGGCGCGGACGTCAAGAGCAAGGCGGAGATCGACGAGAGCAAGATCCTCAGCGAGGTGCAGCCGCACGATATCCTCAAGTTCGGCATCATCCCCGAGCTGGTCGGCCGTCTTCCGGTCATCACCGCGCTCAATGCGCTCACGCGCAAGGATCTCGTCAAGATCCTCACGCAGCCGAAAAACGCGCTCGTCAAGCAGTATCAGAAGCTCTTCTCCTACGACGACGCCGAGCTCGTCTTCGAGCCGAAGGCGCTCGAGGCGATCGCCGACAAGGCCATCGCGCGCAAGATCGGCGCGCGCGGTCTGCGCGCGGTCATGGAGGGGCTGTTGATGAACGTGATGTACGACATTCCGTCCGACCGCACGATCGACCGCGTGACCATCACCGAGGGCTGCGTGGAAGGAACGGAGCAGCCGAAGCTTTCTCATCGCACAGAACAGGAGGGGGCGGCGCAGGCGCTGCCTGCCGACCCTGCCTCATAAGGAGAACCCATGGAACCTGTAACAAAAAATCTTCCGGTCATCGCGCTGCGGGGGCTGAACGTCTTCCCGCGCATGAACACCAGCTTTGACCTTGAACGCGAGATCTCCGTGCGCGCGCTCGAGCGCGCCATGGAGAACGGGGAAGAGGTCTTCCTCGTCACGCAGCGAGAGCTGGGCGTGGAGCTGCCGGAGGAAAAGGACCTCTACGAGATCGGCACGGTCGCGCGCGTGACGCAGATCCTGCGCGTGAGCGACCATGTGCTGCGCGTGATGATGGAGGGCGCGTGCCGCGCCCGCCTCAAAAGGCTTTGGCAGCGCGAGCCGTTTTTGCAGGCGCAGGCGGAGCTCATCAATGAGCAGCCCGCGCTCTCGCGCTACGGCAAGCGCGCCGAGGCGATGCTCCGCCAGACCTATGCCAATCTCACCGAATACATTGAGATCGCGCAGAAGCTGCCCGACGAGGTCTACGCTGCCATGCTCGGCACGAATGACCCGGGCTATCTTGCCGACTTCATCGCCCAGCAGCTCAACCTGCGCTATCAGGACAAGCAGGATATCCTCAATGAGCTGCGCCCGCTGCCGAGATTGCAGCGCATGAACGAGATCCTGCGCCGCGAGATCGAAGTGACCGAGATGGAGCAGGACATTGAGAGTAAGGTCCGCTCCCGCGTGGGCAGGATCCAGAAGGATTTTGTCCTGCGCGAGCAGATCAAGGTCCTGCAAAACGAGATCGGCGAGGGCGGCGAGGACGAGGAGCTCGACGAGTACCGCACGAAGATCGCGCAGGCGAAGCTCGGCGACGAGGTGCGCGAAAAGCTCCTGAAGGACGTCGATCGGCTCTCGAAGCAGCCCTTCGGCAGCGCCGAGGCGAGCGTGCTGCGCAATTATCTCGACACCTGCCTTGAAATGCCCTGGGGCGAGGAGACAAAGGAGCGCGCAAGCGTGGATGCCGCGCGCAAGATCCTCGACCGCGACCACTACGGGCTGCAAAAGGTCAAAGAGCGCATCCTCGAATTTATCGCCGTGCGCCAGCTTAACCCCGAGGCGAAGGGGCAGATCCTCTGCCTGGTCGGCCCTCCGGGCGTCGGCAAGACGTCCATCGCGCTCTCCGTCGCCAAGGCGATGAACCGCAAGGTCGCGCGCCTTTCGCTCGGCGGCGTGCGTGACGAGGCGGACATCCGCGGCCACCGCAAGACCTATATCGGCGCAATGCCCGGCCGCATCATCGAGGCGATCACCCGCAGCGGTTCGATGAACCCGCTGCTCGTGCTCGACGAGGTGGACAAGCTCTCGACCGACGGACGCGGCGACCCTGCGAGCGCGCTGCTCGAGGTGCTCGACAGCGAGCAGAACTACGCTTTCCGCGACCACTACCTTGAAATTCCCGTCGATCTGAGCCGCGTGATGTTCATCATGACGGCCAACACGCTCGACACCATCCCCCGCCCGTTGATCGACCGCATGGAGATCATCGAGATCCCGAGCTACACGGACGAGGAAAAGGTACAGATCGCGCAGCGCCACCTGCTGCCGAAGGAGCGGCAGGCGCACGGGCTCACGGCCTCGAACCTGCGCGTGGACGAGAATGCCCTGCGCGCGGTCATCGCGCGCTACACGCGCGAGAGCGGCGTGCGCTCGCTCGAGCGGCAAATCGCAAAGCTCTGCCGCAAGGCGGCAATGGAGCTTGCAACAAAGACTGTAAAGCGAGTCACCATTACAGAGAAAAATCTCACGGACTTCCTTGGCACGCCGCGCGTCACGCAGGATCGCATCCCGGAAAAGGATCTTGTCGGCGTGGTGAACGGCCTTGCGTGGACGGAAGTCGGCGGCGAGATCCTGCCCGTCGAGGTCGGCGTGATGGAGGGCAGCGGCAAGGTCGAGCTCACCGGCAACCTCGGCGATGTGATGCAGGAGAGCTGCCGCGCGGCGCTCTCGTGCCTGCGCCAGCGGGCGCAGGGGCTCGGCATCGCGCCGGACTTCTATAAGACGAAAGATATCCACATCCACTTCCCGGAGGGCGCCATCCCCAAGGACGGCCCGAGCGCCGGCATTGCCATCGCGACGGCGCTGCTCTCGGCGCTGACGAAGCGGGCGGTGCGCCGCGACGTTGCGATGACCGGCGAGATCACGCTGCGCGGCCGCGTGCTGCCGATCGGCGGATTGCGCGAGAAGACGATGGGCGCGCTGCGCGCCGGGGTACATACGGTGATTTTGCCGAAGGAAAACGAAAAAGATCTCGCGGAGATCGACCCCAACGTGCGCGAAAAACTGCGCTTTGTGCCGGTGGAGACGGTGGACGCCGTCTTTGCTTCGGCGCTCGTGTTGCCGGAAAAGTGCGTCCCGTCCGCGCCGCGGGAGGGCTATCTTCCCGTGCAGGAAACGGCCGCGCCGGGCGCGTTGCGCGTGTAAGAACCGGGAGAAAGGAAACGAAACCATGGCGATCAATTTCAATAAGGTGGAATTTGTCCTCTCGGCAGCGTCGGAAAAGCAGTTTGTGCGCGACGGGATGCCGCAGCTCGCCTTTGCAGGGCGGTCGAACGTCGGCAAGTCCTCGGTCATCAACCGCATCGTCAACCGCAAGAACTTTGCCCGCGTGGGTGCGTCCCCGGGCAAGACCTCGCAGATCAACTACTTCAAAATCGACGGCAAGCTCTACCTTGTCGACCTGCCGGGCTACGGCTACGCCAAGGTCTCCAAGGGCGAGCGCGACCGCTGGGGCAAGCTCATGGAGAGCTACTTCCAGAGCGCGGGACTTATCCACCTCGGCGTGCAGATCGTCGACGCGCGCCACAAGCCGACAGCGGACGATGTCACGATGCATGACTACTTCGTGCAGACAGGCTGCCCTGTCGTGATCGTGGCGAACAAGCTCGACAAGCTCAAAGCGCGCGAGGTCGAGCCGAATCTCGCGAAGATCCGCGAGACGCTTTCCCTGCGCGACGATGAGATCATCATCCCTTTTTCGGCGGAGAAGGGCACGGGCAAGGAGCAGCTCATCAAGGCGATTCTTGATCATCTGAATGGCTGACAAGTGAAAATACTATACAGAAACCCCCTCCGCACGGTCTGACCGTGCGGAGGGGGTTTCATATTTCCTGGGGAATTACTTACGCAGCGTCAGGAGAGCGGTGCAGTGGGAGAAGGATTCAAACGTCAGCGCGGGGAAGTGGGGGCGGAGCTCGTCGTAGACGAAGTAAATTTCATCCCCGTCCCATTCATCACCCGCCGCGTTTCGGCATGCTTCGAGTTCCACACGTGTGCGGAAGGCAACATCGCCGATGAAAATACAGCCGTCCTGCTTCAAAAGCGGTAGGAGTGTGCGCAGAAAGCTGATTTTCTGCGCGTCCGTCAGGTGGTGGAGCGAGTAGGTCGCGACGATGGCGTCGTACTGCCGTACGCAAAGCTCGGGTACGAGCCCCTTGGAAAAATCGCCCTGATAGAGCCGCGCGTCCGGCATTTTTGCCTGCGCCAGTTCGATCATGCGCGCGGAAAAGTCCTGCCCATAGATATGGCAGCCCCGTTCGTAGAGGCGCGAGGTCAAAACGCCCGTGCCGAAGCCGATATCCAGCACATCGCGCCCGCTCTGCGCGAGCACGCGCTGATAGAGCGCATTCATCATGGCGCGGTAGCCTACAAAGGGGTAGCGGCCGTTTTCGTCGGAGAGACCGACACTCTTGTCGTAGCCGTCAGCCCAGAGGTCAAAGCCAGTGTTGCTCAGCATATCAGTCCTCCTTTTCATCCAGCGGGGGAAGGCCCAGCTCATAGAACGCGACGGCGCTCGCAGCGGCGACATTGAGCGAGTCAACACCGTGGTACATCGGGATCTTCACCGTGTAGTCGCAGCTTGCGATGGTGCTGCTGGCAAGCCCGTCGCCCTCCGTCCCCATGACAATGGCAAGCTTTCCCTCGGCGGCAAGACGGGGATCGTCGAGACGCACGGAGTCATCGCGCAGCGCCATGGCGACCGTGCGGAAGCCAAGAGAGCGCAGAAGTTGCGTCCAGTCGCCGCTTTCCGGCAGGTAAGTCCATGGGATGAGGAAGACATTGCCCATGCTTACGCGCGAAGCGCGGCGGTAGAGCGGGTCACTGCCCGCGCTGGTGAGAAGCACCGCGTCCATGCCGAGCGCGGCGGCGGAGCGAAAGATCGCGCCGATGTTCGTCGGGTTCATCACGTTTTCGAGCACGACGATGCGCCGCGCGCTGCGGCAGACCTCTTCCACGGTTGGCAGCTTCGGCCGGCGCATGGCGCAGAGCATCCCACGCGTCAGGTGAAAACCCGTGAGCTGCGCGAGCATGCTTTCTTCGGCAGTGTAAACCGGAATATCTTTACAGCAGCGCGCGAGGATCTCGCGCCCCTTGCCCTCAATGTGCTGCCGCTCCATGAGAAACGACACCGGCTCGCAGTGCGCGTCGAGCGCGCGGCCGATGACGAGCGGGCTTTCGGCGATGAAGAGCGCGTTTTCAGGGTCCGCGCGGTTTAGGAGCTGATTTTCCGTCAGGCGCGCATAGAGGTCGAGCGCGGGGTCGGAGAAATCCTGAATTTCAATGATGTTTGCCATAGTGCCCTCCTCTATGCTTCCAGAATACGCAGCAGCGCCGCAACATCGGGCAGCACAAAGGAAGGCTGCGGCCGGGCATTGGGCAGGTCTTCTTCCTTCGTCTCGCCCGAGAGAACGAGCAGCGTGTCGATAAGCGCGTTCGCGCCGCTTGCAATGTCCGTGTAGACGCGATCTCCAATGAGCAGCGTTTCCTGCGCGGATACGCCCGATTCGAGCATCGCAAGCCGCGGCATCAGCGGCTCGGGCTTGCCGATGACGACGGGATGGCGTCCGGTCGCGCGATAGAGCATCTCACAAACGCTCCCGCAGTCGGGCACGAAGCCGTAGGACGTGGGGCAGACCCAGTCGGGATTTGTCGCAATGTAGGGGACATTTTGCCCCAGCAGGATGCAGGCGTCCTCTAACTTTTGGAAGGTAAGCTCAGTGTCGAAGCCCATCAGCAGGGCGTTGGCATCGCCGCGCGTGGCGGCAAGCGGAAGGCCCGCCGCGCGCAGCTGTGATTTCATCGACTCCGTGCCGCAGACGTAATAGCGCCTGTCCTCGCCGCCCTGCGTGCGGAGATAGGAAATGAGCGCGTCGACCGAGGTGAGAAAATCACGCGCCTCCGCCGCGACGCCGAGGCGCGCGAGCTTTTCAACGTAAGCCGTCACGCTGCGCGAGGAGTTGTTCGTGAGAAAACGGTACTGTCCGCCCCGCGCGCGGATGTGCGCGAGCAGCTCCCTTGCGCCGGGGAAGAGCGTGTCGCCCAGATACAGCGTGCCGTCAAGGTCGAAAAGAAAGAGCTTTTTGCGCCACAGGGCGCTGTAGTCAGCCATGGCCTTACGCCTTCTTCTTGCCGTCCACGGCGATGAAGAACAGCGAGCTCACCGCCAGCAGGAAGGGGTAGAAGAGGTTCGGGATGATATCAAAGGCGGAAATGCTGTAGCCCAGCTCATGCGCCGCGGAGATGGCGACGAGCATCTGCGCGCCGTATGGGATGATGCCCTGAAAAACGCAGGAGAAGGTGTCGAGCAGGGAGGCGGCCTTGCGCGGCGTGATGCCGTATTCCTCGCTCATTTCCTTGGCGATGGGGTTTGCCATGACGATGGCGACGGTGTTGTTCGCCGTGGCGATGTCCATCGCGCCGACGAGCAGGCCCATGCCGATCTGGCCGCCGCGCTTGCCGTGGAAGGCCTTGCGGATCCCGCGCAGCAGGGCTTCGAAGCCGCCGTGCTCGCGGATGAGCGCGCAGATGGCAGAGACGAGGATCGCGACCATCGAGGTCTCAAACATGCCGGCCGCGCCGCTGCCCATGTTCTCAAGCAGTGCTTTGACCGCGAGAATGCCGCTCTGACCGGTCGCGCCGGTCGCAAGCGCGATGACCGAGCCGGAGACGATGCCGATGAGCAGCACCACGAAGACGTTGATGCCGATGATGCCGCCGATGAGCACAAGCACATAGGGAATGATCTGAATGAGGTTGTAGGAGGGGATCTCCGTGGGGGTGACGTCGGCGCGGAGCGTCAGCACGAGGATGAGCGCGAGAGAGGCGAGCGCGGCGGGAAGCGCGATGTGGAAATTCTCGCGGAATTTATCCTTCATCGCGCAGCCCTGACCGTTGCAGGCGGCGATGGTCGTATCGGAGATGAAGCTCAGGTTGTCGCCGAACATGGCGCCGCCCATGACAGAGGCGATGCACAGCGGCAGAGAATAGCCGCTGGCTGCGGCGATGGGGATGGCGATGGGCGTGATGAGCGTGATGGTGCCGACGCTCGTGCCCATCGCGGTGGAGACAAAGCAGCTGACGACGAAGAGCACCGCGACGGAGAACTTCGCCGGGATGAGCGAGAGCATGAAGTAGGCGACGCTCTCTGCGCTCGAGCGGCCCACAACGCCGACAAACATACCGGCGGCGAGGAAGATGAGCAGCATCGTGACGATGTTCTTATCGCCGATGCCCTTGCCCATCAGCACGAGCTTTTCATCGAACGACAGCGCGCGGTTCTGGCAGCAGGCCACGAGCAGCGCGATGAGGAAAACGACGACGATGGGGATGGAATAAAATCCCATCGGGATCTTGAGCACATACTCAAAAACAAGGCCGAGACCCAAGTACAGGAACAGGAAAACGAAGATCGGCAGCAGCGCTGCGGGGTTGGATTTCTTTTGCATAATGGGATTCTCTCTTTCTCCGAAACATAAAAAAAGGCTCCTGCGAGGAGCGATCGTGCGACGCGAATTATTATAAGGAGTCGCAATAGGCTTGTCAAGTAAGACTTGCCGGAAAACGCGGCGTTCTCCCAACGGAAGAACGCCGCAGCGCGGATGGTATTTACGAGACAGACACGACGAGCCGCCAGACGGGCTCGGCAAGGTGGTAGCCGAGAAACGCCGAGGCAAAGTTCGCCGTGACGGCATAGAGTGCGGCGCGGCCTTTGCTGTGGCCGGTGAGCAGGCCACGGCCGGAGTAGAGGAAGACCTCAACGAGCATGACGACGAGCTCGGCCGGAAGGAAGAAGCAAAAGAGATACCAGGCGCTCACGCCGCTGTGCGCGGTGACGGACGAGGAGGCAACAGCCAAAAGCCCCTGCGTGAGCACATTGACAAGTAAAAATGCTTTCCAATTCCGCTTCCATGAATATTGGAACAGAAGCAGCAGAATGCCCTCGATGAGGAGCGTCGGCACAAACGTTGCAAGGAATTGCAGCAAATAGCCGATGATGGTTGATGGAACGGTGACAGTGGTACTTTCTGCATCATCTGCCCAGTGAACGGTCACACTTGATTGCAGCACCTTGCGCTCAAGCGCTTCGGAGAGCCAGACCTTGCCGGACTGCGTGACAAGGATGATGCGGTAGGTGCTCGGTACGCCATGGTAGCCGAAAATGTGCAGATCGTTGCCGGAGGCGTCCGTGCTTTCTGCGTACAGCTCACCATAGATCGGCGCGCCGGTCGTGCCTTGGGCCACGCAGGCGTGCCAGCCCTCGGGAACATTCTCGCGCAGAAGCGCCAGGAGATCGGGGTCGAGCGTGTCCTCTTTGCCGTAGTAGCTCCGCTCGATGCCGTCGTTGCTGTCCGTATCTTCCGCGTCCCAATCGCCCTCGGCGAGCAGGTCGAGATAGTAGAGTTCCTGCGGCGCGTTTTCGACGCGCACGGTGAGCTGGGGCTTTGGCCCAAAGTCGGCGAGGGCAACGGTCGTGAGTGCAAGGGATGTCAGGAGCGCGCAAACAAACGCGCGAAGGGGTGCTCTTTTCATCGGAAATCCTCCTTTTTTTGCGGAAATACATCCATCTTCCATTTTTTAGACGCGAAGGGGAGGGGAAAAGTTCCCACTTTTGCATATCTTATCATAAAAGATGGAATAAGAAAAGCAAAAAGGAAACGGCGCGAGCCGTTCCCTTTTGCTTTATTGCTGACAGGAGTCACTTCTTGTCAAAGTAATAGTCGCGGAAGTTGTGGTATTGCGCGGCGTAGTAGCGCAGCAGGCGGTAGAGGCGGGGGAGCGGAAGGTCACCCTTGCAGAAGAGCACGTGCGTGCCCTTGAAGGCTTTGAGCTCTTCGGCAAGCTCACTGTTCTTTACATAGCGGCGCAAAATGCCGGTCGGCACGTTCTGCCAGAGGGCGACGGTGTGGTTATAGATGCACTCCTCGCGCTTGCCGTAGACGATGTCATCGGTCAGAAGCTTCATCATATTGAGGCCTGCGGCGCGGCAGAAGTAGCTGCTGCGGCCAAGGCGCGGATTGATCTCAAAGAGCACGTAGCGCCCCGTGCGGCAGTCGTACTTCATGTCGATGTTCGAAAAGCCGACGTAGCCGAGCTTTTCAAGGAATTCCTGCATCTTGTCGTACAGCGCCTGGTCGCCGCGGGAAATGATGGCGGCATAGTTGCCGACAGACTTGGGGTCGTAGTATTCGAGCACCGGCTGGCCGAGGCACATCGCGCGCACATGGCCGTCAAGGTCTGAGTAGCTGTTGAGCACGCGCATGGCGTCGTCGCCGCCGGGGATGAACTCCTGCAAGATGAGCTTGCCGCGATAGTCCGAGCGGTTCATATTGCGGACCATTTCGAGGTACTGCTCCTTCGTGTCGAAGAAGAAGACCTTCTTCTGGCCTTCAAAGTGGCAGCGGAGGTAGTCGAGCGCGTTGGAATTTTCGGGCTTGACGACGATGGGAAAGTCGAACGGCAGACGGTCGGCGACACGCTCGCGCTCCTCGGGAGAGGCGATGACGGTCTTGGGATAGTCCATGCCGTACTGCTCGCAGAGGGCGTAGAACTTATCCTTCGTGTCGAAGGTCTCAAGAAGCGCCTCGGAGATGAAGCGGTTTGCGATCAAACCCTCAAAGTGGTCATAGTGACGGCAGAGAAGTCCTGTATAATAGTCCGAGCAGGGGATGACGAGCAGCTTTTCATAGTCCTGCGCGCACTGCTTCAAAACCTCGAGCAGCGCGTCGGGGAAGACCTCCTCGCGCTCAAAATCCGGAATGATGCGGCAGAGGAACAGGTGCGAGTGTCGCGTGGGCACGAGCTGCTGCGTGCACAGCAGCAGCGGTGTGACGCCGTAGGCCTCGCGGAAGAGACGCGCCGTGCCGTAGGCATTTTCATCGCTGCCGAGGATGATGGGGAGGAAATCCTTTTTTGCCTTCTTGCCGCTGCTGCACTTCTCGGTGGGATGCGAGGCATCGTACTCGGCAAGATATTTTTGCGTCAGCTCCACGTCGGAGGGGTAGGGGACGTAGGCGCTGCCGCGCTTCATCGTCGTTTCCTCGCCCTTGCCGGTCAGGAGGATGACGCGCGCGTCCTTGCCGTCGAGGATCGCGCGGCGGATGCACTCACTGCGCTCTTCAAGAACGAGGTGCGGGCAGGCGACGTGCTGTTCAATGTCGGCGGCGATCTGCGCGAACGGCTCCTCGCCGGAGTCCTCCTCGGTGATGAAGACAAAGTCGCAGTTCCGCCCGCTCAGCTCGCCGAGGTCTTTTCTGCGCTGGAGCGCATGGGAGCCGGGGCAGCCGAAGACGGAGATCATCTGGCGGCCGGGGTATTCGATCTTGGTCGAGCGGTAGAGCGCGTCAAAGCTCATGCGGTTGTGCGCATAGTCGACGATGACGGTGACTTTCTTGTCGCGGCTTTCGTAGATCTGCATCCGTCCCGCGGCGCGCGCCTTGCGAAGACCAGAGCGCACATATTCCTCCGGCACGTCGAGCGCCATGCAGATTGCCATGGCGGCGAGGGCGTTGGAGATGTTGAAAAGGCCCGGCATGGTGATGGAAAATTCACCGCTGTACTTCGGGGAGGAGACCGTAAAGTGAAGCCCGTCCTCGCGCTTTTCCACATGCCGGCAGGAGACGGTGTCGCTCTCGTGCGAGCCGAAGGTGATGAGCTTGCAGCGGCCCTTGGCGTATTCGATGACGCGCTCTGCATATTTTGCGTCGGTGTTGACGCAGCCGACGCGGCAGGAATCGAAGATTTTCAGCTTGGAAGAGAAATAATCCTCAAAGTCCGGGTGCTCGATGGGGCTGATGTGGTCGCTGCCGATGTTCAAAAACGCGCCGACGTCAAACATGATGCCGCGCACGCGGCCGTATTTGAGCGCCTGGGACGAAGCCTCCATCACAAGGTGCGAAATGCCGAATTCGTAAGCGTTTTCAAAGTGCTGGTAGAGCTCAAGCACCTCGGGCGTCGTGATGTGAGACTCCTCACTTACCTTGCCGTCGTAGTTGTCGATGGAGGAGAGAATGGCGCACTCAGGCTTATTTTCCGCGCGCAGCCAGTCATTTAAGATGTAGCGCACATAATAGGCGGTGGTGCTCTTGCCCTTGGTGCCGGTGATGCCGATGCTTGTGAGCTTGTCCGTCACATGGTCAAAAAAGAGCTGGCCGAGCACGACGAGGGAGTAGCGGATGTCGCTGACAAGGATGCAAGGCGCGTCAACATCGTGCTGCTGCTCGGCGACATAGGCAAACGCGCCGCGCGAG
This sequence comes from uncultured Eubacteriales bacterium, assembly GCA_900546295.1. Classification (GTDB taxonomy): domain Bacteria; phylum Bacillota; class Clostridia; order Oscillospirales; family Oscillospiraceae; genus Hominicoprocola. The sequence goes on from URCK01000019.1 coordinate 21,302, forward strand.
AGCGCATCGCGCAGGTATTCCTCCTTAAAATGCGCACCCTTGCAGATGAAAAGCGCGTTTTCGCGCAGCGTGCGCGTGTCGTAGGTCAGGCATTCGACCCCGCGCCCAAGCAGTGCCTCAGAGGCGGTGCAGCCGGTCAGGATACCGGCATCGCGCAGGGCGTCGACATATTCTTGTAAGGTGTGGACGGTGTTCATAAGCGGCTCCTTTGGGTCTTGATTTTTCATCAGGACGGGATAAAATATAGGCGGTATTGCGCAGAGACATTTCTCGCGCGATACGGGCAAGCAAATTGATCCGAAAGGGGATTCAGATTCAAATGACTTATCAGGAAGTAGTAGAGAATGCGAGGACCTGCATCGGCCCTTACTGCAAGGCGTGCAACGACTGCAACGGCAAGGTCTGCCGCAACACAATGCCGGGACCCGGCGCCAAGGGCGAGGGCACGGGCTTTATCCGCAACGCGGAAAAGTGGCGCGAGATCTGCGTCAACATGGATACAATCTGCGAGAATGCGCCGGTCGACACGTCCTATACGCTCTTTGGCCGTACGTTTGAAATTCCGGCCTTCGCCGCGCCCATTGGTGCGATGCGCCTGCACTACGGCGACAAGTACGACGACCTTACTTATAATGATATCCTCATCCGCGCGTGCGCAAACGCTGGCATCCTCGCCTTTACCGGCGACGGCACCGACCCGAAGGTGGTCAAGGGCGCGGCCGAGGCGCTCAAGGCGAACGGCGGCTGCGGCGTTCCGACCATCAAGCCGTGGGACATGGACACCATCCGCGAAAAGTTCGCGCTCGTGCAGGCGTCGGAGCCCTTCGCCGTCGCGATGGATATTGACGCGGCGGGTCTGCCGTTTTTGCAGGGGCTGACGCCGCCTGCGGGCAGCAAGAGCGTGGAAGAGCTCAAAACGATCGTCTCCTGGGCGGAGCGCCCCTTCATCATCAAGGGCGTTATGACCGCCCGCGGCGCGGAAAAGGCACTGGAAGCGGGCGCGAGCGGCATCGTTGTTTCGAACCACGGCGGGCGCGTGCTCGACCACTGCCCTGCGACGGCGGAGGTCCTGCCGGAGATCGCCGATGCGGTCGGCGGCAAGATGACGATCTTTGTCGACGGCGGCATCCGCAGCGGCATGGACATCTTCAAGGCGCTCGCGCTCGGCGCGGACGCGGTGCTCATCGGCCGTCCCTTTGTCACCGCCGTGTACGGCGGCGGGGAAGAGGGCGTGCAGTGCTACGTTCAAAAGTTGAAGGCTGAGCTTGCCGACACGATGCGTATGTGCGGTGCGCACACGCTCAAGGAGATCGAGCGCAGCATGGTCTATCGCGGCTGAAAAGAACAATAATAGTATAACACCGCGAAAAAGGGCTGACAAGGGAAAATCGGGAGAAGAGGGCGGCAAGGGTAAGCCGCCCTCTTTTTGTCGGCTGCGTACTATATAAAATATAAAAACGGGAACAAAATCACCGCGACGAACGTCTGAGAAGATAGAGCGACCCTTCTGAACCATATTGATTTTGGAGGAATGTGCAATGAAAAAGACAACGAGCCGTATCCTGCTCTCCGCGCTGACGGTGCTGGCGCTGCTTACTCTCGGCGGCTGCGCGCAGGAAAAAGGGGAGAATGCCGAGCAAAACGACCCGCAGGCACAGGAGACGATCCTGCAATGCTGCGAGACGATCTTCGGCAGTGCGGAGGAAACAGGCACCTATCACATCCGCGTGACGGACGAGCGGGACGGCGGGCGCGTGGATGAATACGACTGCCCGCGCGGTGCGGACGAGCAGGGCTATGGCAATTCACCCGTATATGCGCTGAGCGAACCGTCGATGTACGGCGATGAGCCATGGTATACGGCAGCAGAACAGGACTGGGACGATTGCCGCAATGGGGTCGTCGCGGAGTTTTCTTATGGGGAAGATGCGATCGCGTTCATTCCACCCTGGGGAGCAATGAAACCGGATGCAGAGTACGAGCATCCGGGCGGCAATGTGCTGCGGCTGACGCGAAACGGCGAGACCGCATATTATAAAAGCAATACGGCGTACGCGGCGCAGCTTCTGTTCGGCTATGCGCAGGACGCGGTGATGAAAGAGCTGTACGACTTGCACGTTCCCAGCGCGGAAACGGACTACGAGAATATCGCAAACGAGTTCTGCGCGCAGTTCGCCGCCGGTCTGAACGCCGCGCCGCGCTGGTTCGGCGGAAAGCCGGATGACGCGGCGGCAGCGGTGAAGGAGCGCGTGTTCGATGCCTATTACGGAACGGACTACCCGAACTTTTGCTTCGGCTTTGGCGTGATGATGCGCTTTGATGACCCGGAGTCCTCGCAGCGCTATCAATGGGAGGCCGGCAGCGGCATGATCGAGCCGACGGGTGAAGGCGAGCACGGCGATTATTATGGCTGGGGGATGGCTGCGGACGCATGCAGAGACGAAACAGGAAACTGGTACGTTGCCGGCACATGGACGGGCGGCGGCGCGGTCTGGCTGCCGCAGATCAGCCGCAGTCTGGATTCCGATCAGCAGGAAGCGACGGCGGCGCAGCTCATAGACAGCTGGTTTCTGACAACAGGGGAAGCGCATGAGTGGCGCATTCCCAATATGCTCTATGGCCGCCCGAGCGCAGAACTGCGCGAAGCGATGGCGGCGCTCCCGAGCGAACAGGCGGCGGAACTGGAGACAGGCCTGCGCGCTTTATGGGACGACCCCCTTTATGGAGAGGTCTACCCGGGTGGCTTTGACGCGAAATACAATGCTGATTGAAAGAAATATTCCGGGGGAGATCGGTCGAAACGCGGGATAAAATGCGGAAAGCGGGCAGCTGTTTGGCTGCCCGAAAACCATTGAAAACGCTGACCTTTTTGAGCGTTGTAAAATCCAGGAAAAAGAAAATGTCAAAAAAAGCAAAAAAACTGTTGACAAAAGCGACGGTAGGTGCTAAGATAACACCTGTTCCGCGAAACGGAGCGTGCACCTTGTAAATTAAACAACGAAACTTTGACAAGCACCAGATGAAAAACTGTACAACATGTACAGAGCTTGCGAGGAAGACGGTTAAGTCAATTACGTCTGAATCGTAAGGATAAAAAGTTTTAAGCTATGACAAATAGCTCAATAATGATTTGAAGGACTTCGGTTCTTTAGATACCATTTTATTGAGAGTTTGATCCTGGCTCAGGACGAACGCTGGCGGCGTGCTTAACACATGCAAG
>URCK01000020.1 GCA_900546295.1 uncultured Eubacteriales bacterium
AAATCGACTGACCTTTCTTTTTTACCCAACAATATCTTTAATTAAGGGAGACGGGCAGTTCCCTGCCAGATATCCAGCTTCTGCCCACGCTGTCCGTCGCATTGGGGACGAGCATTGATTCGCTTTTTTCCCTCACAGACGAGAGCCGCTTTGCCCGCATCGACAACATGCTCTGGGACAAGAGATTCCTCATGCAGCAGGAATTTGACGAAGAGGAACGCTTCTTGCAGGAAAAGTGCCGTGAGGATGAAACGAGACCTCGCGCGACGCTGCTGCTTGCGCAGCTTTACTGCAAGCGCGCACGGGAATATAATGACCTCGCCTCTCCCCTCGCCCGCCAATCGCTTGAGCTGAATCCCGACTGCAAGGAGGCGCACAACGCTATTTTTGACGCCGAAAACGGCGCATATCTTGACTGGAACGCAACGAATCACTACCGCACGATCGACTTCTACAAGAATTTTCTTGCCGCACATCCGGACAATCACAGCGCGCATCTGTGGCTTTTGGATCTTCTCATCGCTGACCGCCGCTGCGCGGAGGCACGCGAGGTCTTAGATCAGATGCACCGCCTGAAGCCGACGTACAACGACGACTTCTATCTCGGCTGTATCTTCATGCAGGAGGGGCGCATTGATGACGCACTCGCCCAGTGGAAGGCCATGTGCGCAAGCTATCCCGACACATGGGAGGTCTATGTCATGCGCGCGAGCGAACTCGCCAAACTCGGATATTACGACGAGGCCATCGCGGATTATGAGAAGACGATGTCGCTCATGCCGCCCCCGCGCTTTGTCGACCCCGACGAGGCCATTGCGCAGATCTGCGAGATCCGCGGCGACTATGAAGGAGCCATCGCTTGCTATGAAAAGGTCATCGAACTCATGCGCACCGACTGGAGCGAAATGCAGGGCGAAGCCATCGACGCCCCGCTGAGAAACATCGCACGCCTGCGTGAGAGAATGGCAAACAGCTGATGCTTCCGCAAAAACCCGCCCCGGCGTTTTTCGCCGGGGCGGGTTCTCCGTTTTGGAAGCGTTTTTTCACATATTGAAGCGTCTGCGCGCTTCCTCGCGGAGCGACGGGACGCGGCGCACGATGCGCAGCGGGATGATAAGGCCGATGCAGATGACGGCGACCACGAGCGACCACGACGGCTCCCACGCCTGAAGGAAATAGCGGTCCATGCAGTACTCCACGCCGAGGACGAGCAGCCCCACCGCGCCGATGCACATAGCGAGGGTCGAAATGCGCGACCTTCTCCCGTCGCGCAGGAAGAAGCTCAGCAGGAACACCACGACGCAGGCCCAGAGCAGCATCGGCAGGGCAAGGCCGCGAAACCACCGCCCGCCGTGCAGCGCGACGGAGATGATCCAGACGTAAATGCCGACGGCGGCCACATCCGCCGTCAGGCGGAAGAAGATCGGGATGCCGCGCGCGAGCATCGGCAGTGCAAACCAGATCCACAGCATCACCGCCGCGCCCGCAACATAGAGCGACCATGGATGCGCGGTCGCGAGAATGAGATTCAGCAGCCCGCAGCAGAGCGATACCGATGCGAGCATCGCCGTGAGCAGCAGCGCCGCCGCGCGCCGCGAGGCGGGCGGGACCACAGCAGGCTTGGTCGGGAAATAGCGCGGCGCTGTTTCATCCGGCTTCCACGCGGGCGTGCCGCAGAGCGGGCAGCGCGATGCGTCGGGCGCAAGCTCCACGCCGCAGTTGACACAGTATGACATCAAATTCCTTCTTTCGATCGTTCAGCGGTTGCTCTCCACGCGCACAGGAATGCCCGCGCGCACAAGAAAGCGGAAAAAGTCGCGCTCGGTGTCCGTCTCCGCCTGCGTGCCGGCGAAGGTGATCTCCATGGTGTCGCCGTAGCTGATGGACGCGCAGTGGCAGCGCGGCACCGTCGCCTGTCCGAGGATGACCTCCGCCCCGCGGATGTGCTCGGCCATCTCCGGCGGCACGGTAAAAGCTCCCGGATTGGTATAGGTGCAGGAATAGGGCCGCACGCCGTGCAGGCGGTAGTTGAGCGCCATGACGGGATTTTTGAGCGCGACCGGCACAAGACGCAGCGCAAAATTCTTTGTAAAGCGGACGTTTCCCGTAAACGCCGCCTGCAATTCCTGACGGTTGATGTGCAGCTTCATAAAATGGCGCACCTGCGAGACGATCTCAGGAAAGGTATAGTCGCCGAGCGCAGGGTCGATATAGGGCCGCACCGTGGTGATGAAGTTTCGCAGCGTTTCCGACGGGAACCAGCCGCGCAGGTTGATGGGCACGGCCAGCGCCACGGGGCGCAGGCGGTAGGGCTTCTCGCGCTTCTGCTTCTCTAAGATGACGTAGATCAGCACGGCGGAGAGATACTCGGTGATGGACGCGCCGTACTTTTTCGCCTCCTCGCGCAGCTTCGAGAGCGGCACGAAGCCCATCGTCACATGGAAGGTATAAAACGGCTCGGGCGTTCCGATATTCTGATAGGCCTTGGGCTGGCGGTGCAGGCCGATGGCGTACTTTCCCGCGTAGCGGGCGTAGGCATCCTCCAGTTCTTCCTCGCGCGGCGGCTCACGAAGGTCGAGCACGCCGTTCCCCGCCGGGACCTCAAGCCCCGTCTGGCGCAGGTACTCGGCAAGCAGCGTGCGGAAAAAGACGATCGCGCCGCCGCCATCGGAGAGCGCATGGAAGACCTCGAGCGAGATGCGGCTGCGGTAATAGTAAAAACGCACAAGCCAGCCGTTGTCCTCCTTGAAGCGCACGGGCTGGCAGGGGTCAGATACATCCTCTTTCAAATAGGGGCCCGGCGCGGTGTTCGGCTCAAGATAGTACCAGAACGCGCCCTTGCGGATGCGCACGGCAAAGCTCGGAAAGCGCGGCATACAGCGGTCGATGGCGCGCTGGAGCGCGGCGGGGTCAACGTCCTTTTCCATCAGGGCGGAAAAACGGTAGATGGCGGAGTATTCCTCCTTTTGCAGCGCGGAATACAAAATGCCCGCGTTGTCGAGCCGGTACCATTTGCTGTTCGGCCTTGCCATTGCCTCACCCCTCCCCTTGCAGTTGCTCATTTGCACGGTATTGTAGCACAAAGCGCCGCGCACGGCAAGGAAGACGATGATTTTCCTTTTCTTTTTTACAAAAATATGATACGCTGAACCAAAACCGGAATTCAACACCGCAGGAGGCGCCTATGGAATCAAAGCTGCACATCATCCGAAAAAAGAAAAGCGAGGCGGAGCGCTCGCGCCTCGACCCGCTGATGCGCGCGCTCAAGGCGCTGCACAGCGCGGGCGCGCCCGAGAGCATGACGGCCGAAGAGCTGGAGCGCCAGCGCCGCAGCCAGGAGGTGCTCGGCAAGCTGACCGCCCCGATGGCGGGCATGGACTATGAAGAATTTGCTCTCTCCGGCATGAGCGCGGCGTGGACGCGCCTCAAAGCGCCCCACGGCAGCCGTCACGCCATCCTCTACTGCCACGGCGGAGGCTACACAAGCGGCAACCTCGGCTATTCGCGCGTACTCTCTTCCAAGCTCGCCCACGCAACAGGCTACGACGTGCTGAGCTTTGAATACCGTCTCGCGCCCGAGTTTCCCTACCCCGCCGCCGTGGAGGACGCGCTGCGCGCGTGGGATCATCTCATGCTGCAAGGCTACGGCGCGCGCGATATCGTCCTTGCGGGCGACAGCGCGGGCGGCAACCTCGCCCTCGTTCTTTGCAGCCGCTTGAAGGAGGCGGGCCGCAGGCTCCCCGGCGCGCTCATTCTCATGTCCCCGTGGACGGATATGACGATGTCCGGCGCATCGTATGCAGCGCGCGCGGAGATCGACCCGATGCTCACGCCCGAGTACATCGAGGCCGTGCGCCTCGCTTATGCTGCGGGACGGGACTACCGTTCGAGCGACCTCTCGCCCCTCTTTGCCGACTTTGATGGCTTCCCGCCGACGCTCATTCAGGTCGGTGACCATGAAATTCTGTATTCGGACTCAGAATCGCTCTATCAGGCGATGAAGCGCGTGAATGTCCCCTGCCGCTTGCAGGTCAGCGAGGGGATGTGGCATGTATTCCAGATGTTCCCGATGCGAAAGGCGGCGGCCGCGATAGAAAATGTCGCGCGTTTCCTGCTGGAGCAGTAATAGAGAGCACTTTCCCGCGCCGCGAAGAGAAACATTCAATGGAGGGGCGACCTTTTTGAAAAAGGTCGCCCCTCCCGCGCACAGAAAACCCCGGCCCTTTTGGCAAAATAAAAAATGCAGTTTTTAAAAAAACACTTGACAAGCGGCGGCCGCGTGCTATAATGCAGCCAACAAGTAAAAAGCTTCAAACCTATGAGGAAGAGAAGTAGCCGATGCTGGCAAGCACAAAGAGAGTCCCGGGTGGTGTGATCGGGGCGGCGGACGGTCGGTGAATGGACTTCAGAGGGCGGACCGAACGGCGGAAGTCAAGTAGGGACCGACGGGTATCCCACCCGTTATCCATCGGGGCGCGTATGATGGTGCGCGTAAGCGAGCGGGCGTTTTCTAAAACGTCAATTTGGGTGGTATCGCAGAAGTTTGATGGCTTTTGTCCCATGTAGATGGGATGAAGGTCTTTTTTCTTTTTATTCCTCCTGTTCCGGCAAAACGGGATCTCATCTGCCACTCAAAATCAAATCAATTTGGAGGAAAACAAAATGAAAAACAACATGGTAAAGAAGTTCCTGACCCTGGCCCTCGCCGGTGCGATGACCCTGTCTCTCGCCGCGTGCGGCAGCAAGAGCGACGAAGGCAGCAATGACGCCCAGCAGGGCGGTGACGAGAGCGGCAAGACCTACAAGGTCGCCATCATCAAGCAGCTTGACCACGCTTCCCTCGATGAGATCGCGAACGCCGTGGCTGCCGAGCTCGACAAGATCGCTGCCGACAATGGCGTGACCATCGAGTACGACATCACCTCGGGCCAGAACGACCAGACCATCTTAAAGCAGCTCTCCGATCAGGCGATCGCCGATCAGGTCGACGCCATCATCCCCATCGCAACGACCGCCGCCCAGATCGCAGCTCTCTCCGCCGAGGACAGCAAGACCCCCGTTGTCTACGCCGCCGTCTCCGATCCCGAGGCCGCGAGCCTGACGGGCATCGACTATGTGACCGGCACGAGCGATGCGCTGAACACCGGCTTCATCATGGACATGCTGTTTGCCCAGAACCCGGACGCTGCGAAGGTTGGCCTGCTCTACTCTCTCTCCGAGCCCAACTCCACCAAGCCCATCGCCGACGCGAAGGCCTACCTCGACGCCAAGGGTATCGCGTACGTTGAGCAGACCGCGAACACGAACGACGAGGTCGTCGCCGCCGCTTCCGCGCTGATCGCCGACGGTGTGGACGCCGTCTTCACCCCGACCGACAATGTCATCATGGCCGCCGAGCTCGCCATCTATGAGGACCTCGCCAAGGCCGGTATCCCCCACTACACCGGCGCCGACTCCTTCGTTCGCAACGGCGCTTACGCCACCTGCGGCGTGAACTACACCGACCTCGGTGCCAAGACCGCCGACCTCGCCTACTCCGCCATCACCGATGGCATGGACGGCATGGAAGACTACTACCTGATCGACGGCGGCATCATCACCGTCAACACCGACACTGTCGCCGCGATGAACCTTGACTACTCCTGCTTCGACAGCATGGGCACCGTCGTTGAGGTCACGACCACCAAGGACTGATCCTCATTCCCAACAATGTACTGCCGCTCCCCGGCTTTTCGCCGGGGGCATCGGCCTGAAAGGAGACTTTCCCCATGCTCATCATCACGCAGACCGCCCTTGAGCTGGGCTTCCTCTACGCGCTGGTCGCGATGGCGCTCTTTTTGAGCTACCGCATCCTCGACATCGCCGACCTGACGACCGACGGCTGCTTCGTCCTCGGCGCGGCCGTGTCCGTCACGGTGACCGCCGCGGGACACCCCATCCTCGGCATCTTCGCCGCGATGCTCGCAGGCGCGTGCGCGGGCTTTGTCACCGCGTTTTTGCAGACGAAGCTCGGCGTGCCGTCCATCCTCGCCGGTATCGTCACGAACACCGGACTCTACACCGTGAACCTCATGGCAATGGGCTGGAAGTCGAACCAGAGCCTGCTTGGCGGCAAGACGGTCTTCACGATGCTGCGTGAAACGGGCATCGGCGGCGACTGGTACGAGCTGCTGCTTGCGGCCTCCGTCACGATCCTTGCAGGTCTTCTGCTGGTGCTCTTTCTCAGCACGCGCATGGGTCTTTCCATCCGCGCCACGGGCGATAACCCCGACATGGTGCGCGCCTCATCCCTGAATCCTTCCTTCACCGTCACGGTGGGACTGTGCCTTGCCAACGTTCTCACGGCGCTCTCCGGCGCGGTCGTCGGCCAGTATCAGAAGACCGTCGATATCAACTCCGGCACGGGCATCGTCGTCATCGGCCTTGCCTGCCTCATCATCGGCGAGACGCTGCTCGGGCGCAGAAGCGTCAAGAAGGGCGTCATCGCCGCCATCCTCGGCTCGATCGTTTACCGCTTCATTTATGCCATCGTCTTCTATACGAAGATCGTGCCCGTCGAGTGCCTCAAGCTCCTGACGGCGGTCATCGTGGCGCTGGCCATCGCCGCGCCGAGCATCCGGAAGTGGGCGGCGTTCCAGAAACGCAAAATGACGGCCAAGCGGAAAGGAGGCGCGTAACATGCTGGACATTCAGGGCATTTCCAAAACCTTTAACCCCGGCACTGTGAACGAAAAGAAGGCCCTTTCTTCTCTTTCGCTGCACTTAGACGAGGGCGACTTTGTCACGATCGTCGGCTCGAACGGCGCGGGCAAGTCGACGCTCTTCAACGCCATCGCGGGCAGCTTTTATGTCGACGAGGGCAGCATTTCGCTTGCCGGCAGGGACATCACCTTCATGCCCGAGCATGAGCGCTCCCGCCGCATTGGGCGGCTCTTTCAGGACCCCCTGCGCGGCACCGCACCGAACATGACGATCGAAGAAAACCTTGCGCTTGCGTACCTGCGCGCGGCGCACGGCAATCCCTTCAGGTGCATCAGCAAGACGGACAAGTCCTTCTTCGCCGAGCAGCTCAAGCAGCTCGACATGGGCCTCGAACGCCGCATGAAAAATCCCGTGGGGCTGCTCTCCGGCGGCCAGCGCCAAGCGCTCACGCTGCTGATGGCGACGATGGTGCCGCCGCAGCTGCTGCTCCTTGATGAGCATACCGCGGCGCTCGACCCCGCGACGGCGGAAAAGGTGCTCGACCTCACCCGCCGCGTCGTGGCGGAGAGCCATATCACCTGCCTGATGGTCACGCACAACATGCATCAGGCGCTCGAGCTCGGCAACCGCACACTGATGATGGCGGACGGGCACATCGTGCTCGATGTTTCCGGCAGCGAACGCGCTGGCATGGGCGTCGACGACCTCATCGCGCGCTTCAAGGCGGGCGCGGGGCACGAGCTCGACAACGATCGCATCCTTCTATCGGAATAAATCCAACCCCTCCGCCTTCTTCCCATGGAGCAAGGCGGAGGGGTTTTTCACAAACAGGCGATTTTGTCTGCTTGAGGCGCGCTTCGATCCGTGCTATACTGCTGTTACAATGTTACGAAATCTGCATCAAAGGAGAAGCGCACATGGAAAGCATTTTTGAGCGGGAGATCATCGTGACGCCAGACTACTGCGACGCGTCCGGCGCACTTTCGCCGCTGGCGGCATTCACGATCTTTCAGGGCATTGCCGCGCAGCACGCGGAGGTGCTGGGCGTCGGCAGCGCAGCGATGGCGAAAAAGGGCGAATTCTGGCTCACCGTCCACACGCGCGTCGACCTTTTTGCACGCGCAGAGATGATGGACTCTCTGACGGTGCGCACCTGGGCGGAAGCGTGCAGCGAGCGCGACATGCGCACCTACCGCAGCTACACGCTCTCGCGCGGCGAGACGCTCATCGCCCGCGGCAAGACCGAGTGGGCAGTCCTGGGGCCGGATAAGCGGATCATTCGCTTTTCTGACTACGGCTTTCCCGAGGATTATCCCTTCCGGGCGGAAAGCGCCATCCCTGAGACCTTGCAGCGCTTCCATGAAAAATTCACCGAGGATGACCTCTTCTCGCGCTACACCGTGCGCCCGACGGATATTGACCTCGGCCGCCACATGAACAACATTGCCTATGTGCGGCTGCTGCTCGACTGCTTTACGGCGCAGGAGCTTGCCAGCGGAAAGATCCGCTCGGTAGAGCTGCACTTTTCGACCTCCTGCTTTGAAGGCGAAGAGCTGACGGTCTATCGAAAGCTGCACGACGACGGCACCTGCCGCATCGGCATCGTGAAAGCGGACGGCAAGACGGCCTCGCAGGCCTGCGTGACGCTTGAAAATTGAATCTTGCAGAAAAAGCGGCGGCTCCCAGATAGGAGCCGCCGCTTTGCTGCTTTTTGAGGTCGTTTAGTTGTTGCTGCCGCTGGTGGCGCGGAGGGTGACGTCGTGATAGCCGCCCTCGACGATGCTGGTAGCGGAGACAAGCGTGAGCTTCGCGTTCTTCTGCAGGTCGGGGATCGTGGTCACACCGCAGTTGCACATGGTGGACTTGACCTTATAAAGGCTTCTTGCGACGTTGTCCTGCAAAGAGCCTGCGTAGGTGACGTAGGAATCGACGCCCTCTTCGAAGGCAAGACCCGTCTTGCCGCCGAGGTCGTAGCGCTGCCAGTTGCGCGCGCGGTTCGAGCCCTCGCCCCAGTACTCCTTGACGTACACGCCATTGACGAGCAGCTTGTTCGTCGGCGATTCGTCGAAGCGGGCGAAGTAGCGCCCGAGCATCAGGAAGTCCGCGCCCATGGCGAGCGCGAGCGTCATGTGATAGTCGTGGACGATACCGCCGTCGGAGCAGATGGGGACATACACGCCCGTCTCGCGGAAGTATTCGTCGCGCGCGGCGGAGACCTCGATGAGCGCGGTCGCCTGGCCGCGGCCAATGCCCTTGGTCTCGCGCGTGATGCAGATCGAGCCGCCGCCGATACCGACCTTGACAAAGTCCGCGCCGCACTCGGCGAGGAAGCGGAAGCCGTCGCGGTCGACGACGTTGCCCGCGCCGATCTTCACGGTGTTGCCGTAGTTCTCGCGCACGAAGTCGATGACCTTCTTCTGCCAGACGGAGTAACCCTCGGAAGAGTCGATGCACAGCACGTCTGCGCCGGCCTCCACGAGCGCGGGGATGCGCTCGCGGTAGTCGCGGGAGTTGATGCCCGCGCCGACGAGGTAACGCTTCTTATCGTCCTGCAGGGCGAGGGGATGCTCCTTGTGCTCGGCATAGTCCTTGCGGAAGACGAAGTAGAGCAGGTGGTCGTTTTCATCCACGATGGGCAGCGCGTTGAGCTTGTGCTCCCAGATAATGTCGTTGGCCTCCTTGAGCGTGGTGGAGGCGGGGGCGGTGATGAGCTTTTCGCGCGGCGTCATAAATTCGCCCACCTTCACGTCCGTGCTCATGCGGCTGACGCGGTAGTCGCGGCTCGTCACGATGCCGAGGAGCCTGCCGTTGGGCGTTGCATCCTCGGTGATGGCGACGGTGGAGAAACCGTTCGCCTCCTTGAGCGCAAGCACATCGGCAAGCGTGTGCTCAGGCGTCAGGTTGGAGGCGGAGGGCACAAAGCCCGCCTTGCTGCTCTTCACGCGGCGCACCATCTCGGCCTCGCTCTCGATGGACTGAGAGCCGAAGATGAAGGAAAGGCCGCCCTCCTTGGCAAGGGCGATGGCCAGCGTGTCGTTCGAAACGGACTGCATGATCGCCGAGACCATCGGGATATTCAGGCTGATGGGGCATTCCTCCTGCCCCTTGCGGTAGCGCACGAGGGGCGTTTTGAGGGAAACGTTGTCAGGAACACAGTCCTCCGCGGTATAGCCGGGAACGAGAAGATATTCGCTGAACGTGTGAGAAGGTTCGGGATAATAGTAAGCCATAGATCTGCTCCTCTCTTCTTATTTTACTTGAAGTAACGCACCGCCGAGGTGAACAGCTCCATCTCGTAGCGTCCGGGGACGTTGCGGTAAAGCTGCGTGCCGATGCGCTCAGTATGCCCCATTTTGCCCAGCACGCGGCCATCGGGCGAAGTGATGCCCTCGATGGCGCAGATCGAACCGTTGGGGTTGAATGCTGCATCCATTGTAGCACACCCGTCAAGGTCTACATACTGCGTGGCGATCTGGCCGTTGGCGGCAAGGGTCCTGACAAGTTCCTCCGAGGCGAGGAAGCGGCCCTCGCCGTGGGAAATGGGCACGGTGTAGATGTCGCCGACCTTCGTGCCCGCAAGCCACGGGGACTTGTTGGAGCACACGCGCGTGCGCACGAGGCGGGACTGGTGGCGGCCGATGACGTTGTAGGTGAGCGTCGGGCAGTCCGCGTCGGTGTCCATGATCTTGCCGTAGGGCACAAGGCCGAGCTTGATGAGCGCCTGGAAGCCGTTGCAGATGCCGAGCATCAAGCCGTCGCGCTGCTCGAGGAGCGCGGTGATCTGCTCCTTGACGGCGGCGTTGCGGAAGAAGGCCGTGATGAGCTTGGCGCTGCCGTCCGGCTCGTCACCGCCGGAGAAGCCGCCGGGAACGACGATGATCTGGCTCTCGCCCACAGCATTGGCAAAGCGCTCCACGCTATCGGCAACGTCGCCGCTCGTGAGGTTGCGGATGATGAAGGGCTCGGCGTCCGCGCCCGCTTCCATCAGCGCGCGCTTGGTGTCATACTCGCAGTTCGTGCCGGGGAAGACGGGGATGAGCGCCTTGGGGCGCGCCAGCTTGATCGCGGGAGAAACGCGCGTTTCCGCCTCGCAGGAGAACGGCTCCACCGTGCCGGTCTTCTCGGTCTTGGTGGGGTAAACCTCTTCGAGCACGGCGTCGTTCAGCGCGGCGAGTTCTTCGATAGAGGCGCTGTCCGCGCCGAGGACGATGGCCTTTTCCGCCGTGGTCGCGCCGATGCGCGCAGCGCCGGACACGTCCTCATTCAGCTCGGCGATGATCGCACCGGGCATGGGAGCGAACCAGTCGCGCGTGGTCTTTTCAGCGGCAAAGCCGATCTCGTTGCCGAGCGACATCTTGAAGACGGCCTCGGCAAGGCCGTTTTCGACCGCCCACGCGCTCTCGACCTTGCCCGCGCGGGCAAGCGCGGTGAAGCGCTCCCACGCAGACTTCTGCTCCTCGGCCGTTTCGCCGGAGAAGAGATAGACGCCGTGGCCGGCTTTCTTGAAGTCGGTCGTCACGATCTCGCTTGCAAGCGCCGGTGCAACGGCGAAGGAGATGAGCGTGGGCGGCACGTCATGGTCAAGGAAGGTGCCGGACATGGAGTCCTTGCCGCCGATGGCGGCGGCGCCCAGCTCGAGCTGGGCATCGAGCGCACCGAGCAGCGCGGAGAAGGGCTTGCCCCAGCGCGCGGGCTCGCTGCGGAGCTTTTCAAAGAATTCCTGAAGGGAAAGATAGGCCTTGTGATAGTCCGCACCGGCGGCAACGATCTTCGCGACCGAGGTGTAGACCGCGCCGTGCGCGCCCGTGTAGGGGTCGGCGCTCATCGCGTCGGGGTCGCAGCCCCATGCCATGACGCTGCCCTGCTCGGTCGTATTGCCCGGCAGCACCGGCAGCAGCGCCGCCATTGCCTGCGAGGGGCTGCGCTGCGTCTTGCCGCCAAAGGGCATGAGCAGCGTGAACGCGCCGACGGTGGAGTCGAAACGCTCGGTCAGGCCGCGGCGGGACGCGCTCTTGAGGCTGCCCGCCATCTCGCGCAGCGTCGCGGGCGCGGAGACTGCCGCGTCCTTTTTCGCCTCGACCGCAACGCTTGCGTGCTTCGTCGCGCCGTTCGTATCGAGGAAGGCGCGCGAGAGGTCGGCAATCGTCTCGCCGCGCCAGCGCATGACCATGCGGGGGCTTTCGGTTACGACTGCGACGCGGTAGGCTTCGAGATTCTCGTTCTGCGCGGCGGCGATGAATTTCTCTTCATCCTCCGGCGCGACGACGACCGCCATGCGCTCCTGCGATTCGGAGATCGCAAGCTCGGTGCCGTCCAGACCCTCGTACTTCTTGCGCACGGCGTCGAGATTGATCTCAAGGCCGTCGGCAAGCTCGCCGATGGCGACGGACACGCCGCCTGCGCCAAAGTCGTTGCAGCGCTTGATGAGGCGCGTCACCTCGCCGTCGCGGAAGAGACGCTGGATCTTGCGCTCCTCGGGCGCGTTGCCCTTCTGCACCTCGCTCGCCATCGTGGTGAGGGACTTTAGGTCATGGCTCTTCGACGAGCCGGTCGCGCCGCCGATGCCGTCGCGGCCGGTGCGGCCGCCGAGCAGGATAACGACGTCGCCCGGGGCGGGACGCTCGCGCACGACGTTATTGGCAGGCGCCGCGGCGACGACCGCGCCGCACTCAAGTCTCTTAGCGATGTAGCCCTCGTGGTAAAGCTCGGCGACATGGCCTGTGGCAAGGCCGATCTGGTTGCCGTAGGAGGAGTAGCCCGCCGCGGCGGTCTGCGCGAGCTTTCGCTGGGGGAGCTTGCCGGGAATGGTCTCGGCAAGGGTCTTTCTCGGGTCGCCGCCGCCCGTCACGCGCATCGCCTGATGGACGTAAGCGCGGCCGGAAAGCGGGTCGCGGATGCAGCCGCCGATGCAGGTAGCCGCGCCGCCGAAGGGCTCGATCTCGGTAGGATGGTTGTGCGTCTCGTTCTTGAACATCAGCAGCCAGTCCTGCTCCTCGCCGTTCACCTTGGCGGACACATGGATGGAGCAGGCGTTGATCTCCTCGCTCTCGTCGAGCTCGGGCAGCAAGCTGCGCTTTTTGAGGGTCTTGGTGCCGATGGTCGCAATGTCCATGAGCGTCTGGGGGCGCTTGGCGGCCTTCTCTGCGCCGTAGACCTCCTCGCGCGCGGCGAGGTAGCGCTCATACGCGCCCTTGACGGCGGGATCGTCGATCGTGATCTCATCAAGATGCGTGGAGAAGGTCGTGTGGCGGCAGTGGTCGGACCAGTAGGTATCGACCACGCGCACCTCGGTCACGCTGGGGTCGCGGTGCTCTTCGTCGCGAAAGTACTCCTGCAGGGTCTTGAGGTCGTCTAAGTCCATGGCAAGGCCCATGGAGGAAAGAAGCGAGGTGAGCGCGGCTTCATCCATCGCGGTAAAGCCCTCGACCGATGCGACGCTCTTGGGCTCGGAAAGGTTCTCAGCGAGCGTTTCAGGCTTTGCAAGCGTGGCCTCGCGGCTCTCGACGGGGTTGATGACATAGCGCTTAACGGCCCCAACGTCGGCATCGGAAAGCGTGCCGTAGAGCGCATAGACCTTCGCCGTGCGGATGCGCGGACGCTCGCCCTGGCTCAAAAGCTGGATGCACTGAGCCGCGCTGTCGGCGCGCTGGTCAAACTGGCCGGGCAGCGGCTCGACGGCGAAGGCGGCGGCAGCGCCGGAAACGTCGGCCTCCTCGCTCGTCAGGTCAAGCTGCGGCTCGGAAAAGACGGTGGTGCAGGCATAGTCAAAAAGGTCTTTGTCCATGCCCTCGGCGTCGTAGCGGTTCCAGATGCGCACGCTTGTCAGGCCCGTGAGGTTCAGAAAAGAGCGGCAGTCGGACAGCAGGCTCGCGCATTCGGGCGCAAGGCCGGGCTTTTTCTCCACGCAGACTCTATATACCATTATTCTCTCTCCTTCTGCGCGGCAAGGGCCTTGCGGCCGATGTCGCTGCGGCAGTATTTGTTGGCAAATTCCACTTCGCCGGCAAGGCGGTAAGCCTCCTGCACGGCGCGCTCAAGCGTGGGCGCAACAGCGGTGACGCCGAGCACGCGCCCGCCGGCGGTGAGAAGCGCATCGCCATCTTTCTTCGCGCCCGCAACATAGGTGTGCGCGGCGGCCTCTTCACTCATCGTGATGGCAAAGCCGCTCTCGTACTTTTTGGGGTAGCCCTCGGAGGCGAGGACGACACAGCAGGCGGAATCGCTTGAAAACTCGACGGCGGCATCCTTGAGCGTGCCGTTCGTCGTGGCCTGCATGACGCTCAGCAGGTCAGAGGAAAGCAGCGGCAGCACGACCTGCGTTTCGGGGTCGCCGAAGCGGCAGTTGTACTCCACGACCTTTGGGCCGTTCTTTGTGAGCATGAGGCCGAAATAGAGGCAGCCCTTGAAGGGACGGCCCTCGGCCTTCATCGCGCGGATGGTAGGCAGGAAGATCGTCTCCATGCACGTCTCCGCGATCTCCTTCGTATAGTAGGGGTTCGGCGCGATCGTGCCCATGCCGCCGGTGTTGGGACCCTTGTCGCCGTCGAGCGCGCACTTGTGATCCATCGAGGACACCATGGGGACGACCGTTTCGCCGTCGGTAAAGCTCAGAACAGAGACCTCGGGGCCTTCCATGAATTCCTCAATGACGACGCGCGCGCCGCTCTGGCCGAAGGCCTTGTCCTCGATCATGGAGCGGACGGCGGCTTTCGCCTCCTCGACCGTCTGCGCGACGACGACGCCCTTGCCGAGCGCCAGGCCGTCTGCCTTGACGACGATGGGCGCGCCCTGCGCCTCAATATAGGCGCAGGCGGCCTCCACCTCGGTGAAGAGCTCGTACTTCGCCGTGGGGATGCCGTACTTTTTCATAAGATCCTTGGAAAAGGCCTTGCTCGCCTCAATGACGGCAGCCTTCTTGTCAGGGCCGAAGCAGGGGATGCCCGCCTCGCTCAGCGCGTCGACCGCGCCGAGGGCGAGGGGATCGTCCGGCGCAACGATGGCGTAGTCGATCCCGTGCGCCCTGGCAAACTCGACCTGCGCGGAGATGTCCTTCGCGCCGATCTCGCTGACGCAGACCGCGTCGGCGGCGATGCCGCCGTTGCCGGGCAGGCAGTAGATGACCTCGACCGCGGGATTTTCCTTTAATTTCCTGATGATGGCGTGTTCGCGGCCTCCGCCGCCGATGACCATGAGCTTCATGGAGAAATTCCTCCTTGCTTAATGATGGAACAGGCGCATACCGGTAAACGCCATGGTGATACCGTATTTGTTCGCCGTCTCGATGACGTTGTCATCGCGGATCGAGCCGCCCGGCTCGACGATGTAGGAAACGCCGCTCTTTCTCGCGCGCTCAACATTGTCGCCGAAGGGGAAGAAGGCGTCGGAGCCGACGGTCACGCCGCTCTGGCGCGCGATCCATTCCTTGCGCTCCTGCGCGCTCAGCGCCTCGGGGCGCTCCTTGAAAACGCGCTGCCACGCGCCGTCGGCGAGCACATCCTCGCACTCGTCGGAGATGTAGACGTCGATGGCGTTGTCGCGGTCGGGGCGGCGGATGCCGTCCACAAACGGCAGGGCAAGCACCTTCGGGTGGCGGCGAAGATACCAGTTGTCCGCCTTGCTGCCGGCAAGACGCGTGCAGTGGATGCGGCTCTGCTGGCCCGCGCCCACGCCGATGGTCTGGCCGTCCTTGGCGTAGCAGACGGAGTTCGACTGCGTGTATTTGAGCGTAATGAGCGAAACGATCATGTCGCGCTTCGCGTCATCGGGAAGAGACTTATTCTCGGTGACAATGTTCTCCAAAAGGGATGCGTCGATCCTGAAGTTGTTGCGTCCCTGCTCGAAGGTCACGCCGAAGACGTCCTTCTGCTCCTGCGGGGCGGGAACGTAGGCGGGGTCGATCTGCACGATGTTGTACTTGCCGCCCTTTTTTGTCTTCAGGATGGCGAGCGCCTCCTCACTGAACGAGGGGGCGATGATGCCGTCGGAGACTTCGCCCTTGAGATACTCGGCGGTGGCGGCGTCGCACTCGTCGGAGAGCGCGGCCCAGTCGCCGTAGGAGCAGAGGCGGTCCGCGCCGCGGGCGCGGATATAAGCGCAGGCGACGGGCGAAAGGGCCGCGTCAGGCTCGACAAAATAGATCTTTTTGTCCACCTCGTCGAGCGGCAGACCGAGCGCCGCGCCCGCGGGGGAAACGTGCTTGAAGCTCGCCGCGGCGGGCAGGCCCGTGGCCTCCTTCAGCTCGCGCACGAGCTGGAAGGAGTTGAAGGCGTCAAGCAGGTTGATGTAGCCGGGCTTACCGTTCAGAACGGTGAAAGGCAGGTCGCCGCCGTCTTTCATAAAAACGCGCGCGGGCTTCTGGTTGGGGTTGCAGCCGTACTTGAGTTCAAGCTCGTTCATATCATTCTCCTCACTCGCCTAAATTCTTGTTGAACAGCTTCACTTCGCCGTTCACGTTCGCATAAAGGGACACCTTGTTGTCCGCGTTGAGCGCCGCCCAGACCTCCTCGGGGGAGGGGACGCTCACCTCCATCGGCTCGCCGGCAAAGGTCGGCAGCGGCGTGCCGTCGCCCTGATAGGTGCTGATGAAGTAGGCCTTGTCCGCGTCGCAGCCCTCGTAGCAGAAGAACTCGCGAAGGCACCGGCCATCCTTGTGCTTTAAGATGGACATCTCGAAGGCGCCGTCCTCGTGGATGATCGCGGAAATGCGCGGCGTCCAGTTCGGGCCGTCGGGCTCATATTCGCGCGTCATGAGGCCGCGGCGAAAGTCGCCGTACTCGCAGATGGTGTCGGTCTGGTCGCCGTTCGTCACAACGAGGTCGCCCCCCATCGTGCGCACGGGATGGTAGATGATGAGGCTGGGGTCTGCAAGCTTGGCGGGGTCATGCGCCTCGGTGCGGATGCCGTCCTCGGTCTTCACGAAGACGCGGTTGCGGCTGTTCTCGCTGCGGCCCATGATGAAGTAATACACGCGATCCTTTCCGACCAGAATGCCGCGGCCGGGATAGGAGGTGTTTCGTAAAAATTCCAGAAAATCGACCATGGTCAGTTCTCCTTTTCAGCTTCTGCGATCTCGCGGCAGACGATCTCCGCCGCGCGCGGCAGGAGCTGCCATTCGGCCTGCTCCATCACGCGGCGCTGTAAGACCTCGGGCGTGTCGCCCGGCTCGATCTCCACCGCCTTTTGCAGCAGGATCTCGCCGCCGTCAGGGATCTCGTTGACAAAGTGGACCGTTGCGCCCGTGACCTTCACGCCGCGCGCGAGCGCGGCCTCGTGCACCTTGAGGCCGTACATCCCCCTGCCGCAGAACGACGGGATGAGGGAGGGGTGCACATTCAGGATGCGGCGCGGCCACTTCTTTGTAAAGTTTTCGCTCAGGATGCTCAAAAAGCCCGCCAGCACGATCACATCAATGCGATATGCGGCAAGCAGCTGCTCGATGGCGCTTTCAAAGTCCTGCTGGATGAGGCTCGAGGGCACGGTGCGTGCGGGGACATTCGCCGTCTTCGCGCGCTCGAGCGCATAAGCGCCCGCCTGCGAGGAAACGACGAGCGCGATCTCGCCGTGCGGCAGCTCGCCGCGCGTCTGCGCGTCGAGCAGCGCCTGTAGGTTCGTGCCGCCGCCGGAAACAAAAACGGCGATGCGCACGCGGCTTAACATAAGGTGACCTTCTCTTCCCCGCTCACGATCTCACCGATGACATAGGCGTCCTGGCTGTTCTCCTTGAGCGCGGCGATGGCGCGGTCGGCGTCTTCCTTCGCGGCGATGAGCGTCATGCCGGTGCCCATGTTGTAGGTGTTGAACATATCGTGCTCGGAGATATTGCCCATGCGCTGGAGCATCGTAAAAATGGGCGGAATGCGCAGCGCGGACTTTTCGATCTTTGCGCACAGACCGTCGGGGATGCAGCGGGGGATGTTTTCATAGAAGCCGCCGCCGGTGATGTGGCTCACGCCGTTGATCTTCGCCTGTTCCATCGCGGCGAGGACGGGCTTTACATAGATCCTGGTCGGGCGCAGCAGCTCCTCGCTGAGCGTGCAGCCGAGCTCCTCAATGTAGGCGCCAAGGTTCGCGTGCTCCACATTGAAGACCTTGCGCACAAGGGAATAGCCGTTGGAGTGGATGCCGCTCGAGGGAAGGGCGATCACAACGTCGCCCGCCTTCATGCGGTTATGGTCAATGATCTTCTCGCGGTCGACAATGCCGACGGCGAAGCCCGCAAGGTCGTAATCGTCGGCAGCCATGGTGCCGGGATGCTCGGCGGTCTCACCGCCGATGAGCGCGCAGCCGGACTGCACGCAGCCCTCGGCCACGCCGGAGACGAGCGTTGCGACCTTCTCCGGCTCGTTCTTGCCGATGGCAATGTAGTCGAGGAAGAAGATGGGCTTTGCACCGCAGCATATGATGTCGTTGACGCACATGGCAACACAGTCGATGCCGACGGTGTCGTGCTTGTCCACAAGCTGCGCAATGCGCTGCTTGGTGCCAACACCGTCCGTGCCGGAGACAAGCACCGGCTCCTTCATGCCGGCAAGGTCAGGTGCAAACAGGCCGCCAAAGCCGCCGAGGTCGGACACGACGCCCGGGATCATCGTGCGCTGCACGTGCTTTTTCATCAGCTTGACGCCCTTGTAGCCCGCCTCGATATCAACGCCGGCGGCCGCGTATGCTTCCGAATGAGAAATGCCCATATTGTTATTCCTTTCCGGTCCAGCAATAGGTGCAGACCTGTTCCCTGTCAATACCGATCGCCTCCAGCATTCCCTCAAGGGACTGGTAGGACAGCGAATCGAAGCCGAACTGCTCACAGATGGCGTGCAGCAGGCACTTTCCGCGTTCGCAGCTGCTGTCGGCGTATTCTTCCAGATGCTTTTGCCCCTCGTTGCCCTCCAGCTCCTGCACCATGCGGCGCGCCAGCAGGTCCATGGGACTGTTGCCGCGCGAGAAGTTCAGGTAACGGCAGGGGTACATGATGGGCGGGCAGGCCGAGCGCATGTGTACTTCCGAAGCGCCGGCGCTGTACAAAAACTCGACCGTTTCGCGAAGCTGCGTGCCGCGCACGATGGAGTCGTCCACAAAGAGGAGCTTCTTGCCCTCGATCAGCTCCGGCACGGGGATCTGCTTCATGCGTGCCACTCTGCTGCGCACCTGCTGATCCTCGGGCATGAACGAGCGCGGCCAGGTGGGGGTATACTTGACGAAGGGGCGCGCAAGGGGCTTGCCGCTCTGGGTTGCATAGCCCATGGCGTGCGGCACGCCGGAATCCGGCACGCCGGCGACGAAGTCAACATCGGGCACGCCGCCGCGCTCCGCCTCGTCACGCGCCATGATCGCGCCGTTGCGATAGCGCATCAGCTCGACGTTCACGCCCTCGTAGTTGGAGTTCGGATAGCCGTAATAGGTCCAGAGGAAGGCGCAGATCTTCATCTGCTTGCCCGCCGGCGAGAGTGTTTCAAAGCCTCTCGCGTTCAGGCGGACGATCTCTCTGGGGCCAAGCTCGTAGGCATCCTGATAGTCGAGCTTATGGTAGGCGAAGGACTCGAACGACACGCAGTAGCCGTCCTCGCGCTGACCGATGAGCACGGGAAGACGGCCCATGCTGTCTCTCGCGGCGATGATCTCGCCGTCTTCCGTGAGGATGAGGATCGTCATGGAGCCGTCGATGACCTCCTGTGCGTGGAGAATACCGGAGGCGAGGTCGTCCTTCTGGTTGATGAGCGCAGCGGTCAGCTCGGTGACATTCACGCGGCCGCTGCTCAGTGTGAGGAACTGCTGGCCCTTTTCGGAGAGGTAGTCCTGCACCAGCTCGTCGGCATTGTTGATGATGCCGACCGTCACGATGGCGTAGAGGCCCAGATGCGAGCGCACGAGCAGCGGCTGGGGGTCGCTGTCGCTGATGCAGCCGAGGCCTGCGTGACCGCGGAAGTCCGCAAGGTCGCGCTCGAACTTCGTCCGGAAGGGCGTGTTCTCAATATTATGGATCTGCCGCTGGAAGCCCTCTTCCTTGTCAAAGAGAACCATACCACCCCGGCGTGTGCCGAGGTGGGAATGGTAGTCCGTGCCGAAAAAGACGTCCAGGGCGACATTGCGGTCAGATACCGCGCCAAAAAAGCCGCCCATTACGCAAAGAAGAGCTCAGAGAGCGTCATGGGGTCGATGTACTTGCCGTCGCGGTAAACGCGCATATTGCCCGAGGAGATCTCGTCGATGAGCATCACGCTGCCGTCGGGCGCGTAGCCGTACTCAAACTTGATGTCATAGAGGACGAGGCCCTTCTCGCTCAGGTCATCGGCAACGATCTTGGTGATCTTCTGCGTCATGGCCTTGATCTCGTCGTACTGCTGCTCGGTCATGACGTTCAGCGCCGCGAGCGCGTCCTTCGTCACGAGGGGATCGCCCAGCGCGTCGTTCTTGAAGGTCATTTCGACATAGGAGGGAAGATCCGCGCCTTCTTCGATGTACTCGCCATAGCGGCGGCGGAAGCTGCCCACCGCCTTGAGACGGCAGATGACCTCGAGGCCGTGGCCGAAGACCTTCGCGGGCAGGACCTCCATCGTGGTCTCCTTCAGGTCTGCGGAGACAAAGTGGGTGCGGATGCCGGCGGCGTTGATCTTTTCAAAGAAGTGCTTGGTCATGCGCAGGTTGACGTTGCCCACGCCCTCGATGGTCAGGCCCACGCTGTTCTCGCCCGGATCGAACACGCCGTCCTTGCCGGTGCAGTCGTCCTTAAACTTGAGAAGGTAGTTGCCGTTGTCCAGTGCATACACGTTCTTGGTCTTTCCGGTGTAAATGAGTTTCATTGTCTGTTCTCCTTTTATTATAATAAATTCATTGTTCGATTTGTGATGGTCAACGTGTTTCTCAGTGCTTGTAGCGCTCGCGCACTTCTTTGTCCGCCTTCAGAACGGCGGCGGTGCCTTCGTCGCGGGCGGCCTGAAGCTTTTCGGCAAGCCCAGCGTCCGCCACGGCCATGATCTGGATGGCGAGGATGGCGGCGTTCTTCGCCCCGTCGATGGCAACGGTGGCAACGGGGATGCCGCTGGGCATCTGCACGGTCGAGAGCAGCGCATCCATGCCGTCAAGCTTTGCGCCGCTGCACGGCACGCCGATGACGGGAAGCGTTGTGTTCGCGGCCATGGCGCCGGCCAGGTGCGCGGCCATGCCCGCCAGCGCGATGATACAAGAAAATCCGCTCTCCCGTGCCGAGGATGCAAATTCCCTTGCCTCGTTCGGACACCGGTGGGCGGATAGTACACGCACTTCGGTCTCAATTTCGTATTCCTTCAGAACCTGGATCGCCTTCTCGGCAACGGGCAGGTCGCTGGTGCTGCCCATGATGACGGCTACCTTTCGCATGGCTCTTGCCTCCTTAAAATAACAAAAATGGGCGCTCCACTGCCCCAATGTGCAGTTGAAGTGCCCAGACGGTCGGCCTCTGAACACTTGCGCGCTCCAGAGTAATGTTCTCTCTGCTCCCCTGTGGTGACCCACGTTTCCGTCAGTTACAAAGAGCTCAACTTGACAAATGATATAGTATCACAGGCGGGCCGCTTCGTCCATGCGGCAATAGAGAGAATCCGCCCCGTCGGATTTTGTGGTTTTTTGATGATAATATACATATCCATAAGTAATTCTTATATCTACCCCTCAAAAATATGGACAAGGCAAAACCGGACACCGCGCACAGCCATCCCCCGCAAACACGTCCTCCACGCGGGAGCGAAGGATGCTCCGATTGCCCGAAATTAAATGATATCTTTGCTTTTTGCTATTGATTATCCCTGAGCAATGGACTATACTCGTAGATGTCAAACCATGCAATTTCATTAGTAATTGCTTAAAAAGACAATTCAGGAGGACACCAAGAATGAAGTACAATCGCACCTACAACTTCTCCGCAGGCCCCGCTATGATGCCGGAGCCCGTGCTGGAGGAAATCCGTGACGAGATGATGAACTACCGCAACAGCGGCATGTGCGTCATGGAGATGAGCCACCGCTCCAAGGTTTTCCAGCAGATCGCCGCCGAGGCCGAGGCCGACCTGCGCGACCTGATGGGCATCCCCGACAACTACAAGGTCCTGTTCATTCAGGGCGGCGCTACGCTGCAGTTCGCGGCTGTGCCCTGGAACCTGATGAAGAACGGCAAGGCTGTCTACATCGAGACCGGCGCTTGGTCCAAGAAGGCCATCGCTGAGGCCAAGAAGTACGGCGAAGTCATCGTTGCCGCTTCCTCTAAGGACAAGAACTACAGCTACATCCCCGATTGCTCCGACCTCGACATCCCCGAGGATACCGACTATGTCTACATCTGCGAGAACGAGACCATCCACGGTGTGACCTGGCAGAAGCTGCCCAACACCAAGGGCCACGTCCTCGTCTCCGACCAGAGCTCCATGTTCCTCTCCCAGCCCTGCAACGTCAGCGACTACGGCATGATCTACGCAGGCGTGCAGAAGAACGTCGGCCCTGCCGGCATGGTCATCGCCATCATCCGCGAGGACCTCATCCGCGAGGATCTCGATCCCAAGATGCCCATCTACATGCGCTATGACACCCACGCCAAGAACGACTCCATGTACAACACCCCGAACTGCTGGGCGATTTACTGCTGCGGCAAGGTGTTCAAGTACCTCAAGAGCATCGGCGGTCTCGAGGTCATGCATCAGCGCAACATCGAGAAGGCCAAGGTCATCTATGACTTCCTCGATTCCTCCAAGATGTTCAACGGCACCGTCGAGCCCGAGTTCCGTTCTCTCATGAACATCCCCTTCGTCACCGAGTCCGCTGAGCTCGATGCCGAGGTCATCGCCGCCACCAAGGCTGCCGGTTACGACAACCTCAAGGGCCACAAGAGCGTCGGCGGTCTGCGCGCCAGCGTTTACAACGCCATGCCCATTGAGGGCGCGAAGGCTCTCGTCGAGTTCCTGACCAAGTTCGAGGCCGAGCACACCAAGTAATCGCTTCTTAAAAGGGGGATCATATCCCCCTTTTAAATACCCCTT
Organism: uncultured Eubacteriales bacterium; assembly: GCA_900546295.1. Taxonomy (GTDB): domain Bacteria; phylum Bacillota; class Clostridia; order Oscillospirales; family Oscillospiraceae; genus Hominicoprocola. Next base: position 22,703 of record URCK01000020.1, read on the forward strand.
CACCGGTGAAGCGTTTACCGGCGCCGCCGCTTAAAGAGCGGCGGGGTCAATGTATTTTTGCGGCGTGCATGTCGCCGCAAAAATGATCACAATATTTTAAGGAGAATTTCGTTATGCGTATTCTTGTTACCGACGGTATGGATAAGACCGCCATGGCCGAGCTGAAGGCTCAGGGCCATGAGGTCGTTGAGCAGTTCTACGAGAGCGAAGAGCTCGGCAAGGCGCTGCGCGACTTCGACGTGGTCGTCGTTCGCTCCAAGACCAAGGTCCGCGCTCCTCACATCGATGAGGCCAAGGGCAGCAGCCTCAAGCTCATCATCCGCGGCGGCGTGGGCGTTGACAACATCGACGTCAAGTATGCCGAGGAAAACGGCATCATGGTGCGCAATACCCCCAACGCCTCCAGCCAGTCCGTCGCCGAGTGCGCGCTCGCTCACATGTTCGCCTGCGCCCGCTTCATCTCCATCGCCGGCGCTGCCATGCGCAACGACATCTGGGATAAGAAGGCCTACTCCAAGGGCATCGAGCTCCAGGGCAAGACGCTCGGTATCATCGGCTTCGGCCGCATCGGCGCTCACCTCGGCGTGATGGCCAAGGCCATCGGCATGAACGTCGTCGCCACCCGTTCCTCCCGTACCTCCGGCACGGATGAGGCTACCGGCATTCCCTATGTGACGCTCGACGAACTGCTCGAGAAGTCCGACTTCATCTCCCTGCACGCCCCCGCCCTCCCCGGCGGCCCGCTGGTCAACGCCGACACCATCGCCAAGATGAAGGACGGCGTCTGCATCATCAACACCTCCCGCGGCGGCAACGTCGACGAGAAGGCGCTGCTTGAGGCCCTCAACTCCGGCAAGGTCCGCGCCGCCGGTCTTGACGTCTGGGCGGAGGAGCCCTCCAAGAATCACGACCTCTACTCCCACCCGATGGTTTCCTGCACGCCGCACATCGGTGCGCAGACCGTCGAAGCGCAGAAGCGCATCGGCGCGGAGATCGTGGACATCATCTCCAAGATGTAATTTTTCGCAGTTCGCTGCGCAAAAAGGAAGAGCCGCCAAAGGCTGCTCCCGATAAGAAAACATCGTGAGGAAAGAGAGAACGGTATAGCTTC